>JAUZRV010000001.1 GCA_030950105.1 Rhodobacterales bacterium
CGCCCTGGATGCGTCAGAGAATGGGTTGCCGCCCGCAATCAGTTCGCTATTCTATATCCCGAACGGTTCAACAGATGACCCGTGAAAACCGCATGGGCTAAACCCCATACACAGAGTTTCGGATACTCCCTGGTGCCGTGAACCCGAGCGGCAATCGACAACTTCCGCATGCCGAAAGCCATGTTGTTCAGAGTTTCCTTAACAAATCGCCAATATTCCGGTAGCACCCGCATCGCCGCGCGGTGCGCAATCATCACAGAAACCTCGCGCGGCTGCCCCTGCAACCACGCCTCCAAGCTTTCGCGATCTACAATCTCATCATACTGATCCATAGACGCCAATCTGCGCCACGCCACGCCTCAACGCAAGCGCGTTAACCCTTTGGACATCCATACCAACATATGCACGTGAACCATACGTTATACATACGCGACCCATACCCTCATTTACGCCCGAAAATCCGGCGCAACCAAAGCCCTAGATAATACACCGGCCAGCGCAACACCCACGCCCCCATCAGCAACATCATCACCCCGATCGCCACCCCGTTTTCCCACGCGACATACCCCACAATCGGCATCCCGACCCCGATCAACATATAGGCGTTTCGCCAATGGTTGTCGCGGCTCGGAAACATGCCAATCACATTGGCCACCACCAACCAGATCAACGCCATTATCAACGACGTGCTCATCTCGTTCTCTCCCTCGAAATATCCTCTGGTAACGCGACGCTTTCACCGCGCAACCGCCGCCAGACATAGCGCAACGGATGCCGAAACATCGACACAAACGCCGCCACCGCCAATCCGAACGCTAACCACCCGTAAGTAGTTGCAATCATTCCCATAATCACAAACGCAGCCATCGCCAAAACCGGCACCACTCGAAACTGCCACCGCATCGGCATCATCGCCGCCGCGACCGCGCAAAACACCCAGATAATGGCCGATATCAACAGGTTACTCATCAAAACACCCCGATCAACCCGCCAATCGACGCCACCAGCGCGGCAAACGCCGCCAGCAACCCGAACCACGGCACAAATACCGGCACTTTGAATGGCGCATCCGGTTCCTTGCGCTTCAACGCAATCAGCGCGATATTGACGATGCAAAACACGCTCAACAACACAATCGACGCGCCTTCGGCCAGCGCCGAAACCGGCAGCAAAATCGCGGAGAATATCACCGCTGCCCCGATCAGAACCGTCGCCAGAACCGGCGTGCCAAACCGTGGGTGGCTATGATAAAACACCGCCAGTTTCGCCTCTCTGCGGCCCAGCCCAAACAACACCCGCGACGCCATAATCATCTGCGCCAACACCCCGTTCAACGCCGCAATCACCGCAATAATCGACAAAAACGCGGCATTTTCACCCCGCCCCGCCTCCCACACCGCCACAAGCGGGCGCGATGACGCCGCAAGAACATCCGCCGGAACCGCGCGCACCGCCGCCAATGTCACCGCAATATAAAGCGCGGTGGTGATCGCCAGTGACCACAAAATCGCGCGGGGCATGGTGCGCTCTGGCCGTTTCACTTCTTCGGCCATATTCACGATGTCTTCGAACCCGATGAAGGCAAAAAACGCCAGCGCCGCCGCCCCTGCCACCCCGACAAAGACGAACTCCGGTCCGGTCCCTGCCGCCACTGCGGTCCACGCCTCGACGGGTGGGGCCAAAAAACCGGCCCAGACCACCAGAAACAACCCGCCAACTTCTATAAAGGTGAACAACGCCGCCAACAAAAGACTGCCCAAAACCCCGACCATCGCCACCAATAACAGGGATACCCCAAGGCCGATAATCGCCCAGATTTGCGGCACATCCACCACCGCCAGCAAATACCCGACCCCGCCACGCAGCACCGCCGCCGCCGAAACCGTGCCCGCCAAAACGATCAGTAACCCGACCAGAACCGCGAGCCAATGCAGGCCTAACCCCTTGTCAATATAGGCGGATTCCCCCGCTGCCTCGGGGATGCGTGTGGACAGTTCCGCATAAGACATTGCCGAAGGTGCCGCGATCAAACCGGCAAAAAGAAACGCCACCGGCGCGTAAATTCCGGCCTCGGCAACCACCGCCCCCACCAGCACATAAATGCCCGCGCCGACCATAACCCCGACACCATAGGCAGTTAACAACCACGGCCCCAAATTGCGTTTCAATTTTTCGGCCATGGTGTCCTCGTTTCTGTTAAATCGCCATCAATTCCGGCAGTTTATTCGCCCACGCGCTTATTGTGCCGGCCCCTAGGCAGATCACCATATCGCCCGGTTTGGCCTCGGCGCGGATCAGGGCCACAAGATCATCTTGCGACCCGATTGCCAAGGCGGCACGATGTCCGTGGTTGATCAACCCAGCGACAAGATCATCGCGGTTTGCCCCTTCAATCGGGTCCTCGCCAGCGGCAAAAACCGGGGCAATTGCCACCACATCGGCATCGTTGAAACAGGCGCAAAATTCATCGAAAAGCGAAGCAAGGCGGGTAAATCTATGGGGTTGGTGCACCGCAATCACGCGGCCCTCGGTGGATTGGCGCGCCGCACGAATAGCCGCTGCAATCTCGACCGGATGATGCGCATAATCATCAATTATGGTCACGCCGTCAATTTCACCCACCCGGGTAAACCGCCGGTTCACCCCGCCAAATGCGGCCAAGGCGTCGCGAATTTCCGTCCGCCCCATACCCAGATGCCGCGCCACGGCAACCGCGGCTAACGCATTGGAAACATTGTGATCCCCCGGCATTGGCAGGGAACATCCCTCGATTAAAGCATCCTCGACCTGAAGGTGAATATCAAAATGCGCCACGCCGGATTTATAATGCAAATTCATCGCGCGCACATCCGCCTGCGCGTTAAACCCATAGGTCACAACCCGCCGGTCGGTGATTTTCCCCACCAGCGTCACAACCTCTGCGTGATCGGTGCAACAGACTGCCACCCCGTAAAACGGGATGTTCGACACAAATTCAAGAAACCCTTGGCGCAAATTGTCGAAAGTGCCCCAATGTTCCATATGTTCAGGGTCGATGTTGGTGACAATCGCGATGGTCGCGGGTAGCCGGTTAAAGGTGCCGTCGCTCTCGTCGGCCTCGACCACCATCCATTCGCCTTCCCCCATGCGCGCATTGGAATCATAGGCGTGGATAATCCCGCCATTGATCACCGTCGGGTCAAAATTACCAGCGTCCAGAAGCGTCGCCACCATCGTTGTAGTGGTGGTTTTTCCGTGGGTTCCCGCCACTGCGATATTGGATTTCAACCGCATCAATTCGGCCAACATCTCGGCGCGTCGCACCACCGGCAATCCGCGCCGGCGCGCCTCGTCCAATTCGGCATTTCCCGGTTTGATCGCGCTTGAAATCACCACAACCTCGGCCTCTGCGAGGTTCCCGGCGCGCTGCCCTTCGAAAATCAATGCGCCTTTTTCGGCCAAACGATCAGTGATTTTGCTGGTTTTGAGATCACTGCCCTGCACCACATAGCCGTGGTTCAACAAAACCTCGGCAATCCCCGACATACCAATGCCGCCAATGCCCACAAAATGGATCGGCCCAACATCACCCGGCAGTTTCGTAGACCGTTTGCGCGCCGCTTTTATCGCTGAATTCATTCGCTTTTTCCTTCTGCCGCCAACGCTTCCACCATGGCCACCAATGCGTTCGTCGCCTCGGGTTTTGCCACGCCCAACGCCGCCCGCGCCATATGTTCGGCCCCTTGCGGGTTGCCCAAAACCGCCACTATCTGTGCGCTCAAGGCATCAACTTCAAACTGGTTTTCGGGGATTAAAATAGCCGCCCCCGCCTCAACAAGACCGCGGGCGTTTGCGCTTTGATGATCTCCGGTTGCGGCCGCATAGGGCACCAGAATCGAGGGCCGCCCAATCACCGAAATATCCGCCACACTTGACGCACCCGCACGGCTTATCACCAATTGCGCTTCGCTCATCCGGCGCGGCACATCCTTGAAAAATGGCCGCACCTCGGCATCAATCCCATGATCTGCGTAGTAATGTGTGACCCGTTCGTGGTCTTCATCACGGGCCTGATGGCTAATCCGCAGATTGCGCAATATATCTTCGGGAAGCGCCGCGATGGCCGCCGGGACCACATCCGACAGGATCCGCGCCCCTTGCGACCCGCCCATAACCAACATCGACATCGGATAATCACCCGGTGCAATATATCCGGCACCGGCGCGTTCCAACACCGCCGCGCGCACCGGATTACCGACATGCACGGCGTTCACACCGTCCGGTACATCCGTCGGCCATGTCCCGCAGGCCACCGCATCAACACGGCGCGAAAACAGCCGGTTCACCCGGCCAAGCACTCCATTTTGTTCGTGAATCATCCGCGGCAAGCGCATCAACCATGCCGCGCCCATTGCCGGAATCGTCGGATAGCCGCCAAACCCCACAACCACATCGGGCCGCTCGCGCCGCATCCGGTAAATGGCCGCAATCACCCCGCAGGCAAGACGCACCGGCACCATCACTTTTGCCACGATTCCGCCACGCGAAAACGTCGCGCTGGTGATCTGTTCAATCTCGACAGAATGGGGAAATCCGCCGGTATAACGCGCGCCGCGTTCATCCGTCGACAGTTTCACCCGCCAGCCCTTGCGCAACATCACCTCGGCCAGGGCCTGTGCGGGAAACATATGCCCGCCGGTCCCCCCCGCTGCAATCACCAGCAGCGGCGCATTTCTGTTCATTTTCCGGACCCTCGCCAAATATCACTTATTTCGCCTTGCGGCCGTGTGCGCGTAAACGCCAAAAGCATGCCCACCGCAATCCCCATTGCAATCAAAGAGGACCCGCCATAACTCACGAATGGCAGGGTCATGCCCTTGGCCGGCAGAAGGCGCACCGCAACCCCCATATTGATCATTGCCTGCACCCCGAACATGGCCACCAATCCGGTGCCCGCAAGGCGGATAAACATGTCGCGTTCTTTCATCAAGCGCCACAAAGACCGCACCACAACCCCAACATAAAGCAGGATAATCACCAGCACCAACACCAGGCCGTATTCTTCGGCCGCCACCGCAATGATAAAATCGGTATGCGCATCGGGCAGCGAAAATTTAACCTCGCCACCACCGACGCCTACCCCGAAAAAACCGCCTTCGCGGATCGCGTTGCTAGCATAGCCAAGCTGCGTCGTTGGCGCGACATCGGGTGACAGGAACCCGTCAATCCGGCGGGCGAAATGTTCTGAACTATTATAGGCAAATCCGCCGCCCAAAACCACCATCATCGCCAGAACCACCAACAGGACTATTGGGGCACCAGCGACGAAATACATCACCATCCAGCCAAACAAAATCAATGACGCCTGCCCAAAATCGGGTTGAAGCGCGAGAAACATCACGATTGTAACCGTCAATATCAACGACCAACTGCGCCCCGGTGGCCCGTTGATTTCCTGACTGGCCGCCATCATCCATGCGGCCACCACGACAAATCCGGGTTTAAGAAATTCAGATGGCTGGATCGACGCAAAGCCGAGCGAATACCACCGCGTTGCACCTTTGCCAAAATCGGTGCCGAAAAACGGCAACATCACCAATCCCAGAAGCGCCAGAAGAAACCCGAACACCGCCAATCTGCGCACCATTACCGGCGTCATCATCGACGTCAGAAACAGTGCAATCATCGCCATGCCGCCAAATATCGCCTGACGCTGCACGTAATGAAACGGCGGCAATCCGTTTTTCGCGGCCAGAGGCGGAGACGCCGCCAAGCCAAGCAAAATTCCGAACCCGAACAGGATCAGAATAAAAGAGAGCGTCCATTTATCAATGGTGCGCCACCATTTGGGAAGAACAGGTTCACTTGTGTGAACCGGAATCGTGCCATAGACCATTTCTGTCATGGGATACCGCCAATCGCCATTTGAATTACTGCCTCAACCATTCCCCATCCGGGGATTATCGCCCCTTTTCGGGGTCTGGGTGACAGTCTAGCGCGGATTTTATTCCAATACCAGCCTGCGCCCCTTGAATTTATCAACAAAACTTGGCACCCCGCCCCCATGAATTACGATACCCTTATCATTGGCGCTGGCGCCGCTGGTCTTATGTGCGCGGCAAACGCCGGCAAATCGGGTGGCCGGGTTCTGTTGATAGATCACGCCAAGCGCGCCGGTGAAAAAATCCGCATTTCCGGTGGCGGGCGCTGCAATTTCACCAATCTGGATGTTTCGGCCCGAAATTTCCTGTCGGAAAATCCGCATTTCTGTAAATCCGCCCTGTCGCGGTATACGCAGTGGGATTTTATCGCCTTGATGGATGCCAGTAAAATAGCGTGGCATGAAAAGACCCTCGGGCAATTGTTTTGCGATACCACCGCCAAAGATATCGTGGCTATGCTATTGAACAAGCTGGATAAATCCGGCGTCACTTTGGCGGTCCAAACCACGCTCGTTGACTATGCAAAATCGGAAACCGGATTTACCGTCACGTTGGAAACCGACGGAAAACGCCGTGATGTGACCGCGCAGAACCTTGTCATCGCCAGCGGCGGAAAATCAATTCCCAAAATGGGCGCCACTGGCATCGCCTATGATATCGCGCGCCATTTTGGCCATGCGATCACCGATATCCGCCCCGCATTGGTGCCGTTCACCTTTGCCGGCGGGCGCTTTGGCGCGATTTCCGGCCTGTCCACGCCGGTGCATGTCCACACCAAATCTGGCCGCTTTACCGAATCTCTCTTGTTCACCCATCGCGGCCTGTCCGGTCCGGCAATCTTGCAAATTTCGTCCTATTGGCGCGAGGGCGACCCAATCACCCTTGATCTTTTTCCCGATAGCGACCCGATGGAAATCTTGCGCGCCCAACGCCAGATCGGCGGGCGCAAGCAGCTCACCACCTACCTCGGCAAAATGCTGCCGGCCCGTCTGATTGATCATCTGGCGGCAGAATTCGCGATCTCCGGCAACCTCGCCGATCAAAGCGACGCCGCTTTGGCCGCTCTCGTTGCGCAGTTCAAAAACTGGTCGCTCACCCCGTCGGGATCAGAAGGGTATCGCACCGCAGAAGTCACTTTGGGGGGCATCGACACCAACGGCCTGTCGTCAAAAACCATGGGATCCCAAACCGTCCCCGGCCTCTATTTCATTGGCGAAGCCGTTGACGTCACTGGATGGCTCGGCGGCTATAATTTCCAATGGGCATGGTCGTCCGGAATCGCCGCCGCCGCCGCCATTAGCGCCGCTTAATCCGCGGTTTCAATCGCCGCGCGCACCAAATCGGTAAAATCATCGCCGCGTTTCTCGAAGTTGTCATATTGGTCGAAACTGGCCGCTGCCGGTGCCAACAACACGACATCACCGTCCTGTACATCGCCCATAGCCGCCGCGACAGCGCGCGCCATTGTGGTGCAAACTTCCGCGTCCACCCCTGACAACCGCATCGCAAATCCCGCCGCTTCGCGCCCGATCACATAGGCCTTGGTCACCGACCCGCTTGCCGTCACCAACGCCTCAAGACCGCCTTCTTTTTCCAGACCACCACATATCCAACGGATATTCTTGAACGCTCCAAGTGCCTTGGCGGCGCTATCAACATTGGTGGCCTTGCTGTCATTCACATAGGTAACACCTTGATGTTGCGCAATAATCTGGCTACGATGCGCCAATCCGGCAAAGCTGTGAAACCCGTCTTCCACCACCCGTGGCGCAAGGCCAAGCGTGCGGCACGTCGCATAGGCCGCACAGGCGTTTTGATGATTATGTGCCCCCGGAAGCGCCGCAACTTTACGCAGATCAATTGATCCGACCTGACGCCCCTTGCGATACTCCGACAGAAACCCTTTGCGTGCAAAAACCGCCCAACCGGCGCCGGTCAATTTTTCGCCAACCGATATGCGGATCACCCGATCATCCGCCGCGCCTTCCGACAATTGCCCGGCCAAAAACCGGCCTTCGTTTTCGTCAACACCAACAATCGCGCGTTCCGGCCCGCCTTCGGCAAACAGCCGCCGTTTGGCCGCAAAATACCCGCCAAGACCGCCGTGTCGCGCCAAATGATCCGCCGAAAGATTGGTGAAAATCGCAATATCCGGCGTCATCGCACGCGCCAGTTCGGTTTGGTAACTCGACAGTTCCAACACCACAATCCCGCCATCCCCGGGTGGGTCAATATCAAGAACCCCGCGCCCGATATTCCCCGCGAGTTGCACCGATTTTCCGGCCTCCGCCAACACATGATGGATCAAGGTTGCGGTCGTCGATTTCCCGTTCGATCCGGTCACCGCAATCACTTTGGGAGTGATTTCAAAATTGTCCCACTCTGGCGTCGCCAAGGCGCGGAAAAACAGCCCGATATCATTGTCCACAGGCACCCGCGCCGCCCACGCCCGCACAATCGCACGATGTGGCGCAGGGTATAAATGCGGTATTCCCGGCGACACAATCAAACATGCCACGCCTTCAAAAGCACCCTCGCGGGTAAGATCGACGATGGCAAACCCTTGGTCGCGGGCTGTGTCCTGTGCGGCGCTGTTATCGTCCCAGCACAACACATCGGCCCCACCGGCCCGCAACGCCATCGCCGCCGAAATCCCCGACCGCCCAAGGCCCAAAACCGCGGTTTTGCGGCCTGCATATTCATTTACAACAATCATCGCTTCCCCCGAAACGCCCCAACCACAGCCGGTCAAACGACCTGTTACCGCACCTTCAATGTCGCAAGGCCGATCATCGCCAAGATCAGTGAAACAATCCAGAACCGGATCACGATCTGCGGCTCTGACCATCCCTTTTTCTCGTAATGGTGATGGATCGGCGCCATCAAAAACACCCGCTTGCCGGTGCGTTTGAAATACAGCACCTGAATGATCACGCTAAGCGCCTCGACCACAAACAACCCGCCGACAATCGCCAGCACGATTTCATGTTTTGTCGCCACCGCAATCGCGCCCAATGCGCCGCCCAATGCCAAGGATCCGGTATCGCCCATGAACACCGCGGCAGGCGGGGCATTATACCACAAGAACCCCAATCCGCCGCCAAATATACCCGCCACAAACACCAGAATTTCGCCGGTCCCCGCCACGTAATGGACGTCAAGATAGTCACTAAAATCGACCCGCCCCACGGCATAGGCAATCACCCCTAATGTCCCGCTGGCAATCATCACCGGCATAATCGCCAACCCATCAAGACCATCGGTCAGATTGACCGCATTTGCCGATCCGACAATCACGATTACCCCAAATGGAACAAAGAGATAGCCCATGTTAATCAAGGTATCCTTGAACACCGGCAGCGCCAGTTGATACTGTAAATCGGCCGGGTGGTATTGCGTCGCCCAATAGGCCGCAATTGCCGAAATGATCAATCCAAGACCAAGCCGGACCTTACCCGAAACACCTTTGGTATCCTGTTTGGAAACCTTGGCATAATCATCGGCAAATCCAATCGCCGCGAACGACATGGTCACAAACAGGATCATCCAGATATACGGATTATCAAGCCGCGCCCAGAGCAACGTCGAGGTCAACAAAGCGCCGACAATCAACAACCCGCCCATGGTCGGCGTGCCCGCTTTGGCAAAATGCCCCTCGGGACCGTCTTCGCGGATCGGTTGCCCCTTGCCTTGGCGGCGACGCAATACATTGATCAAAGGCCGCCCGAATATAAACCCGAAAACCAGCGCCGTCATAAAGGCCCCGCCAGATCGAAAGGTGATATAGCGAAACAGGTTGAAAAAATCGCCACCGTCCGACAGTTCGGTTAACCAAAATAACATTCACGCGCCCTCGTTTTTCATATTCTCTGCGGCCTCTTGTGCCGGATGGCCCATTTTACGCAAAACGTCAACGAGGGCGCTCACTTTGATGCCCTTTGACCCTTTTACCAGCACAACATCACCCGCATCGACCAGATTATGCAACTGCGGCCCAAGATCCGTCGCGCTTTGCACCCATTCGCCTTGTTGCCCAACCGGCAACCGCTGCCAAAGGTGCCGCATCAACGGTCCCACACAATGCACCTTGGCGAGATTGGCCAAATATGGCAGATCGGCGATTTGCGCGTGCATCGCATCCTCGTCCGTGCCCAGTTCCAGCATATCACCCAATATAGCAATGCGTCGTCCGGTTTTGATCCGCCCCAAACCGTCGACGGGTTTGGCCGCAGCCAGCACCTCGAGCGCCGCCGCCATCGACGTCGGATTGGCGTTAAATGCGTCATCAATCAACCAAAGCACCTGATCTTCGTCACCACGATCCAGATATATCGCCTCGCGGGTGCCGCGTCCTGCCGGTGGTTTCCACGCCGCCAAATCAAGCGCCGCAAGCGCCGGATCAACGCCAAGTGCGTCAACCACCGCCAACACGCCAAGCCCGTTCATCGCAAAATGTCGCCCCGCCGTCGAGATTTTGAACACCCCGTCGGCCCCGTGAATTCTGGTTTGCACAATGGTGGCGTCGTCCGACAGCGTCACCTCGCCCAATTGGAAATCATCGCCATGCACCCCGAACATCACGTCGCGCACCCGCGCATCGACTGTTTTGGCGCATAGGATTGCCGAGGTTTCAATATCGGCGTTCAACACCGCAACCCCGCCCGGTTCCATCCCGTCCATGATGGATGCTTTTTCAACCGCGATGTCAAAAATGCCGTCAAAGGCCTCAAGATGCGCCGCCGCCACCGTGGTGATCATCACCACATCAGGGCGCGCCAATTTGGCCAATGGCGCGATCTCGCCCGCATGGTTCATGCCGATCTCGATCACCGCGAATTGCGTGTCTTGCGGCATCCGCGCAAGGGTCAGAGGCACCCCCCATTGGTTGTTATAGCTGGCCTCGGCGACATGGGTTTTACCCTGCCGTTCCAACACCACGCGCAACATGTCCTTGGTTGATGTCTTGCCCACCGATCCGGTCACCGCGACAATTTTCGCATCTGTGCGTTTGCGTGCTGCGCGGCCCAGATTTTCCAACGCTTCCAATACATTATCAACAATCAACAATGGCGCATCTTCCGCCACTCCGTCGGGAACATGCGACACCAACGCCGCGCCCGCCCCCGCAGCCAATGCCGCCGCGACAAAATCATGGCCGTCGCGCACGTCCTTGAGCGCCACAAATAAATCACCCGGTTTCAAGGTGCGCGTATCAATCGAAACGCCATCCACCGACCAATCGCCGACAACCGTGCCGCCGGTGGCCAATGCCGCATCACCGCTTGTCCATAACACGTTCATGCCAGCTTCCCATCAAGAGCGGCCACGGCCACGCTTGCCTGTTCCACATCGTCAAACGGCAGAATATCATCGCCGACAATCTGCCCGCTTTCGTGGCCTTTTCCGGCGATCAACAACGCATCACCCGCTTCCAATGCATCCACCGCCCGCAATATCGCCTCGGCGCGATCCCCGACATTATACGCCTCGGGCGCGCCTTCCATCACCGCCGCGCGAATGGTGGCCGGATCTTCGGAACGCGGATTGTCATCGGTCACATAGACCACATCGGCGTTTTGCGCCGCCGCCGCACCCATCAATACGCGTTTGGTCGGATCACGATCGCCGCCCGCCCCCAACACCACAATCAAACGCCCCAAAACATGCGGTCGCATCGCCGCCAGCGCGGTTTTTACCGCATCCGGCGTATGGGCGAAATCGACAAACACGGCCGCGCCATTGGCCCGCGTTGCCGCCAACTGCATCCGCCCGCGCACAGTTTTAAGATGTGGCAATGTATCAAAAACCGCCTCGGCTTCGGCCCCGCAGGCAATCGCAAGCCCCGCCGCCAACATCACGTTTTCGGCCTGAAACCCGCCAATCAAATCCAACCGCGCCTGATGCGAGCGCCGTTTCCAGCGAAACCGCACCTCTTGGCCTGTCAAGCCAAACCTTTGATTTTCAATGCGTAAATCGCTGCCTTCTTCCTTGCCAACGCTGATGGTGGCAATGCCGCGCTCTTTGGCGATCAACGACATCTTGAACCCTTTGCTGTCGTCGGTGTTGATCACGGCCACGCCATTATCCGGCAAGACCCGATTAAAAAGCCCCGCCTTGGCATCAAAATAATCCTCGAAATGCTTGTGATAATCGAGGTGGTCCTGACTAAAGTTGGTAAACCCCGCCGCCTGTAAAACCACGCCATCCAAGCGCCGCTGCGCCAATCCGTGACTTGAGGCCTCCATCGCGCCATGCGTTACCCCCGCGCGTGCCGCGTCACGTAAAATCCGGTGCAAGGTGATCGGCTCCGGCGTGGTATGGGCAAGCGGCACTTCATACGCGCCCTCAACCCCGGTAGTGCCGATATTGATCGCCGCAAAATCCAGTTCGCTCCAGATCTGGCGCAAGAAAACCGCCACGCTGGTTTTGCCATTGGTGCCGGTCACCGCCACCATATGTTCGGGTTGTTGGCCAAACCACAGCGCCGAACAATAGGCCAGGGTCTGTCGCGGATCCTGCGCCACAATCAACGCTGCATCGCTGGCGTCCAACTCGGCTTTGGCAATGCGCGCGCCGGTCGCATCGGTCAAAATCGCCGCTGCCCCCATGCGCAACGCATATTTGATAAATTCACCGCCATGCACCTGTGTGCCCGGCAAGGCGGCAAACAAATACCCGTCTTTCACCTGCCGGCTGTCGACCGCAAGACCGGAAATCATCGCCCGCCGCCCGTTTTTCGCCGTCAACCCAAGGGTGCCAAGTGATTTCACCTGCCCCGTTTCATGGCCGCTCGTTTGCCCTGTCATTTACGCCCCGCAATCGCCGTTACCCGGCCTAATTCGATGTCAGCGTTATACCAGCCAATTGACCAGGTTCAACTTCGGGTCGCATCCCGAGCAAAGGCGCCACCCGCTGAATAATTTCGGCGGCAATCGGCACAGCAGTCCACCCCGCCGTGCGCCGTGGTTTGGCCCCCGATGTTTCCACCGGTTCATCCAATGTCACCACCAACACATATTTCGGATCATGTGCCGGAAACATCGACGCAAAAGTGGCAAGCACCTTGTCGTCATAATATCCGCCACCGCGCTCGCGGGGTTTGTCGGCGGTGCCGGTTTTCCCACCCACCGCATAGCCGGGCACCCCGCCAAGAGACGCCGTGCCTTCAGTGACCACACCACGTAACATCACGCGCGCCGCCGTAGCGGTTTGTTCCGATATCAGGCGCTCGCCAAATTGTGGTCCGTCCTGTTTCAAAATCGTCGGCCTGATCCGGGTGCCACCATTGGCAATCATCGCATACCCTGCCGCCAGATGCAGCGGGCTGGTCGAAAGTCCGTGCCCATAGGATATCGTCATCGTCGAGAGTTCCGACCAATTGCCCGGCTTAAGAGGCTTGCCGCCCTTGGCCTCGGTAATTTCAAAACTTGTCGCCTCAAGCATCCCCAGCGCCCCGAGGAATTCCTGCTGCCGCTCGGCGCCAATCATCTGTGCAATCCGCGCCGTTCCGATATTCGACGATTTCACAATGATTTTGGTTGTCGTCAGTTCGGAACCGTAATTGCGAAAATCCCGTATCTTGAACCGCCCCCACTTGAGTGGCCCGCGCGTATTGATCTTGGTGAACGGCGTCACAAGCCCCAGATCAAGCGCCTGGGCAACCGCGAAAATCTTGAACACAGACCCGAGTTCGTAAACCCCCTGCACCGCGCGATTAAACAACGGGCTGTCGGTTGGATCACCCTTGACGGCCGGACGTGGCCGGTCATTTGGATCAAAATCCGGCAGGGACGCAATCGCCACCACTTCTCCGGTTTTTACATCCATCAAAACGGCGGCTGCCCCTTTGGCATTCATCAATTTCATACCACCATAGAGAACCCGTTCAAGTGCGCTCTGAATGGTCAGGTCTATCGAGAGCTGTAGCGGCTTGCCCTGCTCTGCGGGGTCGTTCAAATAATCGTTGAACATGCGCTCGACCCCCGCCACGCCGATCACTTCGGCCCCCGAAACCGCCTCGCGCCCGAAACTTGCCCCTCCAAGGATATGCGCGGCCAAACTGCCATTTGGATAAAGCCGCATTTCGCGTGGCCCAAACAACAGACCGGGATCACCAATCTCGTGCACCGCTTGTTTCTGTTCAGGGCTTATCTTCTTGCGAATCCACAAAAATTTTCGACTTCCGGTGAAATCTTCCAGCAATCTTTCGCCATCCAGATCCGGGAAAATCCGGACAAGTTCGCGCGCCGCGCGTTCGGCATCAATCATCTGCGGCGGTTGCGCATAGAGCGAAAAAACCTCGAGGTTGGTCGCCAGAACACGGCCCTCACGGTCGATAATATCGGCTCTTTGCGCCAATATCGGTGCGCTGGACGCGGTTCCGCGCGGCTCAGAGGGGTCTGTGTTTGCCATCGCCCCCATACGCAGGCCAATCGCGCCAAAGGCCACCACAAATATCGCCGCCAAGACCAAAAGCCGCCCTTCGGCGCGCGCACGGGATTTGTCGCGCATCTTCTCGTGGCGCAGGCGAATATTCTCGCGCTCGATTGTCTCGGGATTTTCGCCCTTGCTACGGGCCGCTAAAATACGGGCCAGCGGGCGAAGCGGGGTGCGGATCATGGGGTGACCTTCAGATTTGAAACATCAACAGCGTTCAAAATCTTGAGCGGCGGCGCGCTCTCGATTGGCGGATAAGCGACCTGATCAATGCGGCCATATTGTTGCGGGCTGAATGGCAGCAATCCGAGCCGGTCAAAATTCAATTCCGCCAGCTCGCGTAATCTGTCGGGCCGGTTCAAATAGGCCCATTCCGCCTTGAGAACACTCAAACGTGCTGCCGCCATGCCGATCTGGCGTTGCAATTTCTTGACTTCGGCAATCGACTGTTTGGTTTTGAAATTCTCTTGATAGGCCCAAAACGCAAGGCCGATCACCCCG
This sequence comes from Rhodobacterales bacterium, assembly GCA_030950105.1. Taxonomy (GTDB): domain Bacteria; phylum Pseudomonadota; class Alphaproteobacteria; order Rhodobacterales; family Rhodobacteraceae; genus JAUZRV01. The sequence goes on from JAUZRV010000001.1 coordinate 14,859, forward strand.
ATGAATGTGGTCACAAGTATTAATGTGCGCATTATGATTTCCCCCTGCCCGGCTTTGATCCGCGTTTGGCGCTTTTGCGCGCTTTTCCCTCTGGAAGCTGCGGCATGCCGATTGCGCGCCGATCCACCGATATCGCGGTGGCGTCCGTGCGCCGACCAACCCGCAATTTGGCGCTGCGCGACCGCGGGTTTTCATCTAATTCCTGTGCATCCGGCCCAATCGCCTTGCGACTCTTGAGGGTAAATTGTGATTTTTCCTCAACGGCTTCCGGTGCATATCTGTTGGCATGTCCGGCCCCGCCAGAATGGGCCTGAAAGAAGCGTTTGACCATGCGATCCTCGATAGAATGGAAGGTTACAACCGCCAATTGTCCGCCCTCTTTCAATCCGCGTTCCGCCGCTTCGAGACCGGCCACCAATTCCCCGTATTCATCATTTACCGCAATCCGCAGCGCCTGAAAGGAACGCGTCGCCGGATGCGATTGCCCGGGTTTTGCCCGTGGCAAACAGCCCTCAACGATGCGCGAAAATGCCCGCGTTGTGGTGATCGGGCCGACCTCGCGATACCGCAAAATCGCCGCAGCAATGCGCCGGCTGGCCCGTTCTTCACCGTAATGAAACAAAATATCCGCCAAAACGTTTTCGTCCGCCTCATTGACAATATCCGCCGCCGAGATCCCCGTTTGGCTCATCCGCATATCAAGCGGCCCGTCTTTCATGAACGAAAATCCGCGTTCCGCCAGATCAAGTTGCATCGAGGACACCCCGAGATCAAGCACCACCCCGTCAAGGCCTTGCGCGTAGTCATCCATCTTGGAAAATACGCCCTCGACCATCTCGAGACGTGCACCATATTGCGCCGCCCACGGGGCTGCCATCTCGAAGGCAAGCGGATCACGGTCTACCGCAATCACCTTGTCGGCGCCCGCGTCCAACAAGGCCCGCGTATATCCGCCCGCCCCGAATGTGCCGTCGAGCCAAACGCCTTTAACCGGCGCAATCGCGGCCATTAACGGGCGCAACAAAACCGGAATATGGGGGGCATCATCGTTGGGTAAATCAGGGGGAAGGACGGTGGCAGCCATCGTTTAAACCTCTTTCGCAGAATCCAGAAAACTTAACGGGTCAAAATCTTCCGGCTGATCGGCAAGCCAGCTTTCGGTTTGCGAACGCTCGACTTCCTCATAGGTGTCCGGTTTCCAGATCTGGAACGTATCGCCCGCAGCAATGAAAAACGCCTCTTTTTCCAGTCCGATTTTCTTGCGCAATTTTGCCGGCAACACCAACCGTCCGGTTTCGTCTACCGTGGTGGGAAACGACTGCCCGTTGAACATCTGTTGTAAAAACTTGCGCCCCGCCGATCCACGCGGGAGCGCGGCAATTTGCGCATCAACCTCGTCAATCGCTTCCATCGTATAACATTCAAGAAACTTGCGCCGCTCGTCGCCATACACAATCACCAGTTCGGGATTATCGCCCGAGGTCCAATTGGGGTCGCCCGCCTCGATCACACGACGAAACAGAGCCGGGATAGACACCCTGCCCTTTGCATCCACTTTGTGGTTGCTTTCGCCTCTGAACTTGCGTGCCACTGCCCTGCGACCTTTCAAAACCTGCCCCAAATCACCTTTGTAAATGCGGAATGGCGGATTGATCGGCTGCCACTGATCAATCCGCCATCCTTGTCCCGTTTCCGGGCCCCTCGCGGGGTATGTCCAGCTGCGCGCGCCACCTGGGGGGATGTATCTGCTCGCCCGCGCGCCGGATCTCTTCGTTTCGATGAAAGCGGAGCCTGTATGTTACCTGCCTCGGGAGATTTTTTACCGTGGGGTCTTTGTTGCCCCTTTGTTTGTTCCCGTCTTCATCTTGGATTTAGTTTTGCCATGAGAGCCCGTCTCGATCAAGGGAAATTATGGGAAAGATATACGATATGTTGTTTTACAAGCCACTCCAAAACAATATGTGGTAGAGTTTTGTAAAATTTATGCGCACATGTCGCAGAACGTGGACAGTGGACCACTATATATAGTGAAATCTTGAGGTAAAAAATTTCCCCCAAATTCCCTACTTTTCTGCATTTTTCCAAAAAATCACCCAAATCACAGCTCCAAATAAACAATATCCATCCAAAACACAGGATTTTTTACGGAATTTTACTCAAATTTTTCGCAAAGTGATTCGCTTTTGCCGCAAATCACGCCCTTGCCCCACCCTTACCGTGCAAATGTCCCGTGTTTTCCCACGTGGCACCCCGCATACGTCCCACAAGGCGATAGGCGACACCACACAACGCCACCATTGCGCACAAATTTAATAAATTTCTCACGAGTATTGCGCGCCCGCAAGGCCCCGGCACGATGCAGCCCGTGGTCCGCCATAGCCGCCTGCCGGTTTTTGCCTTATACTTTGTCCTATACAATGGCGAACGAACCCAATAGGGGCTGTCCCTTATCGCCCATTATTATCGCCTATAGGCATCAACACGCCTGTTGGCCCCGTAACACCCGCATAATGCCCCTGTCCGTATAGAGCCGAGAAAATCATGACATCCCCCGAAAACACGCCCGCCGAAACATCAACCGACACGACAATGGAAGCCGCCACAGAAACCTCTGCGAATCCATCCGTAGATACATCTGCCGACGCGCCCGCCAATGCAGCGCCTGAAACTGTGCCTGAAACCGCACCAGAAACAGCCGCAGAAACCGCGCCCGTAGAAACAAAAGAAACACCCGAGAAACCCGACCTGTCCACGATGATGATCGCGCCGCTGGCCGCTGCGATCACCAAACGCGGCTATGACACCCTGACGCCGGTGCAGATCAAGGTGTCCAAACCCGAATTGATTGAACATGACCTTCTGGTCTCGGCGCAAACCGGATCGGGTAAAACCGTCGCCTTTGGCCTCGCGATCACCCCGACCATGCTGGGCGATGCCACGCGCTTCCCGCGCGCCGCTGCCCCTCTCGCTCTTGTTATCGCACCCACCCGCGAACTTGCCCTACAGGTAAAGCGCGAATTTGACTGGCTCTATGCCGAGGCCGGCGCCATCACCGTGTCCACCGTTGGCGGTATGGATAGCCGGACTGAAAAACGCGCTCTTGAACGGGGGGCCCATATCGTTGTCGCCACGCCGGGCCGTTTGCGCGACCATATCATGCGTGGCGTTGTCGATATGTCGGCCATTCGTGTCATCGTTTTGGACGAAGCCGATGAAATGCTCGATCTCGGGTTCCGTGACGAACTCGAATATATCCTTGGCGAAGCGCCGAGCGAGCGCCGCACTTTGATGTTCTCGGCCACTGTGCCGCGCGGCATTGCCAATCTCGCCAAGAATTTCCAGAAACCGGACACCGTGCGCGTTACCACCACCGCCGAGAAAAAACAGCACTCCGATATCACCTATCGCGCGCTTCAGGTTGCCTCGAACGATCCCGAAAACGCCATTATCAATGTGCTGCGCTATTACGAGGCCCCGACCGCATTGGTGTTCGCCAACACCCGCGCCATGGTCAACCGCCTGACTGCGCGGTTCTCGAACCGTGGCTTTTCCGTTGTTTCCCTGTCTGGCGAATTGTCGCAAAACGAACGCACCCACGCCCTACAGGCGATGCGCGACGGGCGGGCGCGGGTTTGCGTGGCCACCGATGTGGCGGCGCGCGGCATTGATTTGCCCAATCTCGAATTGGTGATTCACGCCGAACTCCCGTCCAACACCGAAACCCTGATGCACCGTTCGGGCCGCACCGGGCGCGCCGGTCGCAAAGGCGTGAGCGCACTAATCGTGCCCAATCGCGCCCGTAAAAAGGCCGAACGCCTACTTGGCACCGGCAAGATCAAGGCCGAATGGGCCGCCGCCCCCTCCGCCGACGAGGTCAAGGCCCGCGATGTCGAACGCCTTTTGCAAGATCCGGTGTGGAGCGAACCGGTGCGCGACGACGAATCCGCAATGGTCGCCAAATTGACCGATCTGCACGATGCCTCGCAACTTGCCGCCGCCTATCTGCGCCTGTTCCACGCCCGCCAATCGGCCCCCGAAGAACTCGCCCCTGTGGACGCAGGCGGCAAACGCCCCGCCCCGCGCGAATTTGGCCCCTCGACATGGTTTTCGGTCTCCATTGGCCGCGATCAAAAGGCCGAGCCGCGCTGGATTCTGCCGATGCTATGCCGTGCCGGTAACATTGGCAAAGACGTGATTGGCGCAATTCGCGTGCAACAAAACGAAACCTTCCTTGAGATATCGAACAATGCGGTGGATGGTTTTGTCGCCTCGGTTGGTCCCGACGGCGCGCTTGAAGAAGGTGCCAAATTGACCAAACTCGCCAAGGCCCCCGATCTCGGCTCAATGCCGCGCCCTGCCCCTTATAAAGGCAATGATCGCAAACCGACGCGCAGCAATCCAAAATCCGGCAAGCCCTACGATCGCAAACCGGGCGGAAAATCCGATTATAAATCAGGTGGCAAACCGGACTATAAGAAATCCGGCAAACCTGACTATAAAAAGAGCGACAAACCGGCCTATGCCAAATCTGAAGACCGGTATTCCGACGGCCCACGCACCGCGCGCACGCCCCACAAGAACATCGGCCACAAACCGAAAAGCGATTACAACCCTGATAGCGGCCCACCCCGTGGTGCCGAAGCGCCCGAACCAAAGCGCGATTACAAAGGTAAATCGGAATACAAGGGCAAGGCCGAGTATAAGGGGAAATCCGAATACAAGGGCAAGCCCGAGTATAAAGGCAAACCTAAACCCGCCGGCCGCTCGAATGATCGCCCCGATGACCGCCCCGCGAAATTCGCAAAACCGACATCAAGCAAACCAGCGCCTCGCAAAGGTGCCACAGACGCCAGCGTGCGCCTTGGTCCCGATGGCAAACCCAACGGCAAAGTCAAACCACGTCACAGCAGCGCCAAGAAAAAAGCCGCCAAAAAACACCGTGCCACAGGTGGCAGCGCGGTGCCTCGGCGCAAATAAACAATAAAGGCGGAGCGGTTATTAACCCGCTCCGCCTCTAAATTACTTGCTAAACCTGTGGCAAACCTATGCACGTAATACATACGTTTTCCATACGCGAACCATACGTGGTTTTTTACGCAATACCGTCCTTGATCAACCCTTTGGCAATCGTCGCATAGGCCTTGGCCATGTTGCTCTCGCCCGCGGCAATCGGCGTGCCCGCATCTCCGGCAAGACGTGTATCAAGGTCAATCGGCAGCGCGCCAAGGAACGGAATCCGCAGATCCTCCGCCTCTTGTTTCACCCCGCCGTGGCCGAACAAATGCGCCTCGTTCCCACATTCCGGGCAGATATAGGTCGACATATTTTCGATCATACCCAACACTGGTGTGTCTAGTTTCTTGAACATATCCAATGCCTTACGTGCATCAATCAACGCGACATCCTGCGGTGTCGACACAATGATCGCGCCGGTAAGCTCGGTTTTCTGGCATAGGGACAATTGCACGTCACCGGTGCCCGGCGGCAGATCAACGATCAACACATCCAACTCGCCCCAGACCACTTTGCCCAGCAATTGTTGCAACGCGCCCATCAACATCGGCCCACGCCAGACCACCGCCTGATCAGGGTCAAGCATCAGCCCGATCGAGATCATTTTCACCCCGAACGCCTCTAGCGGCATCATCATATCTTCCCCCGCCGCCTTTGGCGCCGCGTTCACGCCCATCATGCGCGGCTGCGACGGGCCATAAATATCGGCATCCAAAAGACCGACACGGCGCCCCTCGCGGGCAAGAGCCACGGCAAGGTTTGACGAAACCGTAGACTTGCCAACACCGCCTTTTCCCGACCCGATAGCAAGGATTCGATCAATGCCAGCTGGTTTTGTTGGCCCGTCCTGCGGTGTCGGATGCCCCCCGATCTTGAGTTTTGGCGGCGGCGCTTTGGGCGCGCTTTCGGCATGGGCAGTCAAGGCAACCGTTGCCGTTTCAATGCCGTCCAGATCGGTGACGATCTTCTGAGCCGCCGCGCGCAATGGCTCCATCTGGCGGGCGATTTCGGGGCTGGGTGCTTCGATAACGAACCGTACACTTTTGCCCTCTATAACGATGGCGCGCACCATATCGCGCGAAATCAGATCGCCACCATCAGGCAATACCAACCGTTTTAATTCTGTCTTTATGTCCTCAATTGTCACACTCATCGGGTGCCCCTCTACGCTGTTGCGCCATAAGTGGCAGATTTTTGGCAAAGGGCAAGGGAGGTGTGGCGATATGTGCCTATTTTTGTCAGGAATTAACCAAGTCTCCGCCAAGTCCCCGCCAAGTCATCGCCCAGTGACCTCCAAGTCACGGCATGCACGACTCAATCGTGCCACAATTAGGTCACAATTGCTTATGCATTTGCTGCATAGCGGCATTGCGCAAACAGCGTGTTGTGCAGTCGCAGCATTGCCCCTATTTCATCCTCAACAACAGCGAACAACACTTCACACGAAAGCCAAGTCAGATGACATACGCAACACTTCCACACCCGACCACACGTTTTGGCGCAACCCTTTCCGGCCTGATCAATGACCTGATCGAAAAAGCTGCGAAACGCCGTGCTTTCAATCGCACAGTGCGCGAACTTGGCGATCTAAGCGGTGCCCAATTGGCCGATCTGGGCTTGCACCGTGGCATGATCCATTCGGTTGCGATGGACGTAACTTACGGTACGCATCGCTAAACCAGAGAATACGAATTCAAACACCCGGTCCTCCCCCGGGATGTTTGACAACAGCGGTGGCTTCTTCCTCCCTTGAGGCCACCGCTGCAAAGATTGCGAATACCGGACATTTGATCCTCCCTTCAGATGTCCGATACCGGCGGCGGCTTCTTCCTCCCAAGAGGCCGCCGCCGCAAAGTTTACCAGATACGGGCATTTGATCCTCCCTTCAGATGCCCGATACCGGCGGTGGCTTCTTCCTCCCGAGAGGCCACCGCCGCAAAGTTTACCACTCACGAACCTTCCCCTGCTGCCTTGAGTATCTTCAGATATATCAGGGCAGCAGAATTTACGGAACTGGCGGTGCCAAGGCATCGCCACTATGCGTTTCGGCATGTCATTGCCGATGTTTGGCGCCTCTCCCTTGATTCAATGCGGTATTGGCACTAAACTCGGGCCACTTTATTTGGCAACAGGGATATGCTGCGGGAATATGGTTGGGCCACAATTTCCAGCTCTCTATTATGGAATAACCACAGTGATTTAGGCAGTATTGGATAGTAGCGGGCAAAGTTCCGGGAGGGAATAATCATAAACATCCGTGAAAAAACCCGTCTTTACAGCACCAAAAACAACCCTCTTGCCTTGCTTAGTCTGGTGGGCAATCTCGCCGTCTATTTTCTGTCTTTATATTTGGCCCTTACAGTCGGAAATCAGGATCGCATTCTCTGGATACTGCTGATTCCTCTGATTGTGATCACGGCTTTGGCGGGCGCGCGTCTCTATATGTTGCAGCATGACACCGGTCATTTGTCGTTGTTTTCGGGAAAGCGCAGCAATGAAATCGCCGGTTATATTTTGTCGCCGTTTACCGTCACGCCATTTCGGGTCATGCAGTATAATCACAATTTGCATCACACCTATGTCGGCAATCTGGATGCGCGCGACAAAGGCGAAATTCACACCATGACATTTCAGGAATGGAATGCCGCAACCCCTTGGCAACGCACATATTATCGGCTCTATCGCAATCCGTTTGTGATGCTTCCCCTAGGCGGGTTTATCACCTATTTTATCCGCTATCGCTGGCCCAAAAACACGCTTTTGGTCGGGGTTTGGGGCGTGCTTATCCACAATGCGCTGTTGCTCGGCTACGCTGCGTTGATCTTTGCGGGGTTCGGCTGGACCGGGGTTTTAATTCATCTCGCGACCATTTTTGTCGCAAGCCAACTCGGCGTTTTCCTCGTCTATCTGCAACACAATTTCGAAGATACCTATTGGGATCCCAAACCCGCGCTTGATTTTGAACGCGCCTCGTTGCGCGGGTCGTCCTGTCTTGATTTTGGTTGGGTGTTTGATGAAATCGTGGCCAATATCACCAAACATGACATTCATCACCTGAACGCCTCGATCCCCTGTTATCGCTTGCGCCAATGCCACCGCGATCTTGCCGATGATTTTGAATTGCGCAGTATCGGCCTGCGCGAAGCATTGGCAAGTTTCCGGCTCAAACTATGGGACGAAAGCCAAGGCAAGCTGGTGCCATTTCCCAAGCTTTAAAACGGAATATCATCGGCCCCGCTGACGTATTGCGCCACGACTTTCTTTGACCCTGCTTTTTCGAAATCAATCTCGAGCTTGTCACCGTCGACCTCGCGAATTGTGCCATAGCCAAATTTCTGATGGAACACCCGATCGCCCACCGTGTGCGACCTCACCGCGGTGAGGTCAATCACCGGCTTGCGCGCCCCGCTTGGCTGTGCTGTGCCCCGTTGATTGGCGCGCGATTGCAGCCGCCGCCAGCCCGGAGAATTGTAAACATCGGCATTTGCCACGGCGGTTTCGAGGGCGGATTTGCCCCCCCCGCCATGCGCCGACGCCGCCCCGTATCCGCCCCCATATAGGCCCGGCGGCGTAAGGATATCCACATGATCGGCGGGTAATTCATCAATGAACCGCGACGGCATGGCGGATTGCCATTGCCCGAAAACGCGGCGATTTCCCGCGAACGAGATCGTGCATAATTCTTCGGCGCGGGTGATCCCGACATAGGCCAGCCGACGTTCTTCCTCGAGCCCCTTTTGCCCGCTTTCATCCATCGATCGTTGCGACGGAAACAACCCGTCTTCCCACCCCGGCAAAAACACCACCGGAAATTCAAGTCCCTTGGCCCCGTGCAGGGTCATGATCGACACTTTAGTGCCCTCTTGGTCGCTCTCGTTGTCCATGATCAGGCTGACGTGTTCCAGAAAACCTTGAAGGTTTTCAAACTGTTCCAGCGCTTTCACCAGTTCCTTGAGGTTTTCAAGACGGCCGGAGGCCTCGGGGGTTTTGTCGTGTTGCCAAAATCCGGTATAGCCGCTTTCATCGAGGATAATTTCGGCCAATTCCATATGGCTGATGCTGTTGTTGGCGGCCGTGTGCGCCCAGCGCGCGATGCCGTCAATCAATTTGCCAAGCTCGACCGCAGCCTTGCCACCAAGCCCCTTGTCATCAAGCAAAATCCGCGCCCCTTCGAGCAGGGAAACCCCATTTTCACGCGCGGCAAATTGAATTTTCTGCTGCGCCTTGTCACCAAGCCCGCGTTTGGGGGTGTTGACGATACGTTCAAACGCGAGGTCATTCTCGGGCGAGGTAACGATGCGGAAATAGGCCATGGCATCGCGGATTTCCATGCGCTCATAAAACCGTGGCCCGCCAATCACCCGATACGGCAGGCCAATGGTCAAAAACCGGTCCTCAAAGGCGCGCATTTGATGCGACGCACGCACCAGAATGGCGATATCATCCAGTGAAAACGCCCGCATCCCGCGGGTGCCTTGCGGCATCGCCTCGATTTCTTCCCCGATCCAGCGCGCTTCTTCTTCGCCGTCCCAATGGCCAATCAGACGCAGTTTTTCACCATCTTCCTCGGCGGTCCAAAGCTCCTTGCCAAGACGCCCTTCGTTGCCGGCAATCACCGCAGAAGCGGCCGCCAGAATATGCGGGGTAGACCGGTAATTCTGCTCCAGACGCACCACGGTTGCACCGGGAAAATCCGCCTCGAAGCGCAGGATATTGCCAACTTCGGCCCCGCGCCAGCCATAGATGGATTGATCGTCATCGCCCACGCAACAGATGTTTTTATGCCCCGCCGCGAGCAACCGCAGCCACAAATATTGCGCGACATTGGTATCCTGATATTCGTCCACGAGAATGTATTTGAACCAGCGTTGATACTGCGCCAAAATATCGCCATTGGTTTGGAAAATATGCACCACATGCAACAAAAGATCGCCAAAATCACAGGCATTCAATGCCTTGAGGCGCGCCTGATACAACGTATAAAGCGCGATACCTTTGCCATCAAACGCCCCTGCTTCGCTGCTCGGCACGTTATCGGGGGTCCAGGCGCGGTTTTTCCAGTTATCAATGATTCCCGCCAACATGCGCGCCGGCCACCGTTTGTCGTCGATATTGGCGGCGCTCAACAATTGTTTCAACAGGCGCTTTTGATCGTCGGTATCCAGAATGGTGAAATTCGATTTCAACCCGACCAATTCGGCGTGACGGCGCAATAATTTCACACAGATCGCATGGAAGGTGCCAAGCCACGGCATGCCCTCGATATCGCGCCCCATCAAACCGCCAACGCGGTTTTTCATCTCGCGCGCGGCTTTGTTGGTAAAGGTCACCGCCAGAACCTCATTGGGGCGCGCCCGTCCGGTGTTCAACAAATGCACAATGCGCGTGGTCAATGCCTTGGTTTTGCCGGTCCCTGCCCCCGCCAGCATCAAAACCGGCCCCTCCATCGCCTCGACAGCGGCGCGTTGGGCGGGATTCAACCCATCGAGATAGGGCGCAGGTCGCGCGGCAACCGCCTGTGCCGAAAGAGAGGTCGCGCCTTCAAAGGCATCATATTCGTCAAAAGTGCTCATAGGTGAGACCCTAGCGTGCTGTGCCCCCGAGATAAAGGGATGTTCGGGGATTGTTCCATTTTTTGCCGACCTATCACCTGTCGCGATTCCCCGCAATATTAACGGCATTGACGCGCCTTGAAAAATCGCAAAATATGACGGGAAATTGTGACATATTTCCTTCTATTCATCGGATACTGCAAATGCCAAATTCCCCGAACTCCGGCCTTATCGAAACCCGCCTACGGGTTGTTACATGGAATATCTGGTGGCGTTTGGGTCCTTGGGAACACCGCGCACCGGCGATTGCCGCCACTCTGAAAACGCTTGATCCCGATATTATCGCCCTGCAAGAGGTTTGGGATGACGGCACCGACAATGCCGCCGCTTTGTTGGCGCAGGAACTGGGCTATCATTATGTGCATGTGCGCGGGGCCGATCTAAGCGGCATCAACATGGGCAACGCCATTTTGTCGCGCTGGCCGATCACGCGTTCTGAAACGCAAACCCTTTATGGCGATCCGCAGGCAGATGAAAAACGCGCGGTGATCTATGCAGAAATCGACGGGCCACGCGGCCCGATCCCGATTTTCACCACCCACTTGAACCACCTGCAATACCACAGCCATATCCGCCAGAAACAAGTGGCCGATATTGCCCAGTTCATCGCCGCGCAGGGCAAACAAAGGTTCCCGCCGGTTCTATGCGGCGATTTCAACGCCGATCCCCATTCCGACGAAATTCGTATGTTGACCGGCCAAACCACAGTGCCGGTGGCCGGATTGGCGTTTCACGATGCCTTTGATTTCTGCAACCCCGGCGTTTCCGGCTACACTTGGGACAATGCCAATCCCTATGTGGCCCAAGTGATGGAACCCGACCGGCGCATAGATTACATCTTCACCGGCTGGCACAAGGGGCGCGGTGCGGGCCATGTCACGGACTGCCGGATTGTAGGCAATACCGCCGTCGCCGGAACCGATGGTGATTTATGGGCAAGCGATCACCACGCATTGCTGGCCGAATTGCGCTATTGACAGGGTTTAAATAGATGTCGCTGCACAGCAGATACCCCGCGATTTCGGACCTGAAACACCGCGCAAAGCGGCGGATCCCGCATTTTGTCTGGGAATACCTTGATAGTGCCACGGGTGACCACAAAACCCAGCAACGCAACCGTGCCATGCTCGACAAACTGTTGTTTGAACCGTCGGTTTTACATGGCGAATTTGAACCTGAATTGCGCACAAGCCTGTTCGGGGTTGATCATGCGCTGCCGTTTGGGGTTGCCCCTGTGGGTATGTCCGGTCTGATTTGGCCGGACGCGGAACGCAAGTTGGCGCGCGCTGCAACGGTGGCGAAAATCCCCTATTGCCTATCCACAGTTGCCACCCAGACACCGGAATACATCGGGCCGGACGTGGGTGGAAACGGCTGGTTTCAACTTTACCCGCCCCGCGATGTCGACATCCGGCACGATATGTTGAAACGCGCCCGCGACAACGGGTTTTCCACGCTGGTTCTCACAGTCGATGTGCCGGTGGCGTCGCGTCGCGAAAGACAGACCCGATCAGGATTGACCAACCCGCCGCGCCTGACACCGCGATTGTTGGCACAGGTGGCGCGCTGTCCGGTATGGGCGGCGGGTATCGCCAAAACCGGCATGCCGCGTATGCGCACCCTTGATAAATACACCGCTGATCTGGCCGATCAAGGCGCGCTTTCGTCCACCGCGCATGTCGGGTATTTGCTGCGCACGGCCCCCGATTGGGAGTATTTGCAGTGGCTGCGCGACGCGTGGCACGGCACATTGGTTGTCAAAGGCGTGATGCGCGCGGCGGATGCCGAAAAAATGCAGAGCTGTGGCGTTGACGGGATTTGGGTGTCAAACCACGCGGGCCGTCAATTTGATGGCGCTCTGTCGAGTATCGAGGCGCTGCCATCTATCCGCGCAAGCACCACTTTGCCGATTATTTTTGATAGCGGCATCGAGGGCGGCCTTGATATTCTGCGTGCCCGCGCGCTTGGGGCCGATTTTGTCATGCTCGCGCGGGCATTTCACTATGCGTTGGGGGCGCTTGGCGATGCCGGCCCCGCACATCTTGTCGACATGCTGCGTCTTGATATGATCGCCAATATGGGGCAACTCGGCGCGCGGTCGTTGGACAATCTTGCGAGCCGCCTGATCTAACACCTGAATATTCGTCGCAGATTTGGGCGAATTGCCGCTTTTACCCCGATGTGTATCGCTTTCAGCAGTGCCATTCGCTATGCCATCAACGAAATGTTGCTGAAATCTAACAACTCGGTAACTCTGGGTATTGCGCTGCACTGCGGCATGGCGTTAGCAATACCTGATAATGCCATGGGAGGCTGCGCGCATGACCGAATTTACCAAAATCCTCATTGCCAATCGGGGCGAAATTGCCATTCGCATCATGCGGGCGGCCAACGAGATGGGCAAAAAAACCGTCGCAGTGTTCGCCGAAGAAGACAAATTGGGCCTGCACCGTTTCAAGGCTGACGAAGCCTATCGCATTGGCGAGGGCATGGGACCGGTCGCCGCCTATCTATCCATCGAAGAAATCATTCGCGTTGCCAAAATGTCGGGGGCCGATGCGATCCACCCCGGGTATGGCCTGCTGTCGGAAAATCCCGATTTTGTTGATGCCTGCGATGATGCGGGTATCGTATTCATCGGTCCCAAAGCCGCCACCATGCGCCAACTTGGCAACAAGGCAAGCGCGCGCGATGTCGCCGTAGAGGGCGGCGTTCCGGTGATTCCGGCCACGGGTGTTTTAGGTGAAGATTTTGATGCAATCCGCGCCGAGGCAACGGAAATCGGGTTTCCGGTGATGCTCAAGGCATCCTGGGGCGGGGGCGGTCGCGGTATGCGCGCCATTCACAATGTTGAAGAACTCGAGGAAAAGGTTCTTGAAGGACGTCGCGAAGCCGCCGCCGCATTTGGCAATGACGAAGGTTTCCTTGAAAAAATGATCGTGCGGGCGCGCCACGTCGAGGTGCAAATTCTGGGCGATCAACATGGCGGTATGTATCATCTGTTTGAACGCGATTGTTCGGTGCAGCGGCGCAATCAAAAAGTCGTCGAACGCGCCCCTGCCCCCTATTTAAACGATGAACAGCGCGCAGAGATCTGTGCCTTGGGGCGCAAAATCTGTGCGCATGTCAATTATGAATGTGCCGGCACTGTTGAATTCCTGATGGATATGGACAGCGGTAAATTCTTCTTTATCGAAGTAAATCCACGGGTGCAGGTCGAACACACCGTCACCGAAGAAGTCACCGGTATCGACATTGTGCAGGCGCAAATTCTCATTGCCGAAGGCAAAACCATCGCGCAGGCCACCGGCAAAGCATCGCAAGAGGACGTGCGCCTGAACGGTCATGCCCTGCAAACGCGGATCACCACCGAAGACCCGCAAAATAATTTCATTCCCGATTATGGCCGGATTACCGCCTACAGAAGCGCCACCGGCATGGGGATTCGCCTTGATGGCGGCACCGCCTATGCGGGCGGGGTGATCACGCGGTATTACGACAGTTTGCTGGTCAAAATCACCGCCCACGCCCAGACACCAGAGGCGGCGATTGCACGCATGGATCGGGCGCTGCGCGAATTTCGCGTGCGCGGGGTATCGACCAATATCGCCTTTGTCGAAAACCTGCTTAAACACCCGACGTTCCTTAACAATGAATATACCACACGGTTTATCGACACCACGCCGGGCCTGTTTGATTTCAAGAAACGTCGGGATCGTGGCACCAAAGTATTGACCTATATCGCCGATATCACGGTCAACGGTCACCCCGAAACCACCGACCGCGCAGCACCTTCTGCCGACTGCAAAACCCCGCGCCCGCCCGAAACGATCGGCAATGGCACGGCAGGCACCCGCACCCTTCTCGAGGCCCAAGGCCCACAGGCGGTGGCCGACTGGATGGCCGCGCAACAGCAGCTTTTGATCACCGACACCACCATGCGTGACGGGCATCAATCCTTGCTCGCCACCCGCATGCGCTCCATTGATATGATCCGCGTGGCCCCCGCCTATGCCGCCAATATGCCGCAACTGTTTTCGATGGAATGTTGGGGGGGGGCGACCTTTGATGTGGCGTATCGGTTCTTGCAGGAATGTCCGTGGCAGCGGCTTCGGGATTTGCGCATCGCGATGCCCAATGTGATGACGCAGATGCTGTTGCGGGCCAGCAACGGCGTTGGATATACCAATTACCCCGACAATGTGGTGCAGGGATTTGTCGCCCAAGCGGCCAAATCCGGCGTTGATGTGTTTCGTGTCTTCGACAGCCTGAACTGGGTTGAAAACATGCGCGTGGCGATGGATGCGGTGATCGAGGCCAACAAGGTTTGCGAAGGCACAATTTGCTATACCGGCGATATTCTCGATCCCGACCGCGCCAAATACGACCTCAATTATTACGTAAAAATGGGGCAAGACCTCAAGGCGGCCGGTGCGCATGTTCTTGGCCTGAAAGACATGGCCGGATTGCTTAAACCCGCAGCGGCGCGGGTGTTGGTCAAGGCCCTCAAGGAAGACGTCGGCCTGCCGATCCATTTCCACACCCACGACACCTCGGGCATTGCCGGCGCGACCATTTTGGCCGCATCCGATGCCGGTGTTGATGCGGTCGATGCGGCGATGGATTCGTTTTCGGGCGGCACCTCGCAGGCCTGTATGGGCAGCATCGTCGAGGCCTTGCGCAACACCGACCGGGATACCGGACTCGACATCAACGAGTTGCGCAAAATCAGCGACTATTGGGAACAGGTGCGCAACCAGTATGTCGCCTTCGAGAGCGGCATGCCAGCCCCCGCATCCGAGGTGTATTTGCACGAAATGCCCGGTGGGCAGTTTACCAACCTCAAGGCGCAAGCGCGCAGCCTTGGGTTGGAAGAACGCTGGCATGAAGTGGCGCAAACCTATGCCGATGTGAACCGGATGTTCGGCGATATCGTCAAGGTGACACCGTCATCAAAGGTGGTCGGGGATATGGCATTGATGATGGTTTCCCAAGGGCTTAGCCGTGCAGAGGTCGAAGACCCCGAAACCGATGTTGCGTTTCCCGATAGTGTGGTCGACATGATGCGCGGCAATCTTGGCCAACCTCCCGGCGGGTTTCCGGCGGCATTTATCAACAAGGTTCTCAAGGGCGAGGCCCCCGATACCACACGCCCCGGTGCCCATCTCGCCCCCGTGGATGTCGAGGCGGTGCGCGCCAGCGTTATCGCCGATCTCGATGGTATGAAAATCGACGATGAGGACCTCAACGGGTATCTGATGTATCCCAAAGTGTTCATGGATTATATGGGCCGCCACCGCCAATACGGACCGGTGCGCACCCTGCCCACCCGCACGTTTTTCTATGGAATGGAACCGGGCGAAGAAATCACCGCCGAGATTGATCCGGGCAAGACCCTTGAAATCCGCCTACAGGCCGTGGGTGAAACCACCGAAGACGGCGATGTGAAGGTGTTTTTCGAGCTGAACGGCCAACCACGGGTGATCCGCGTGCCAAACCGTCTGGTCAAATCCCAAACCACCCAGCGCCCCAAAGCCACCGAAGGCGACCCCAACCACATCGGCGCGCCAATGCCCGGCGTGGTGGCCACCGTCGCCGTATCCGCGGGCCAACAGGTGCATGAAGGCGATCTGTTGCTCACCATCGAGGCGATGAAAATGGAAACCGGCATCCACGCCGAACGCGACGCGGTTGTGAAGGCGCTGCATGTGCACGCGGGTGGCCAAATCGACGCCAAGGATCTGTTGGTGGAACTGGAGTAATTATGGCAACGTCA
The DNA here is from genome assembly GCA_030950105.1 of Rhodobacterales bacterium. Classification (GTDB taxonomy): domain Bacteria; phylum Pseudomonadota; class Alphaproteobacteria; order Rhodobacterales; family Rhodobacteraceae; genus JAUZRV01. Next base: position 31,260 of record JAUZRV010000001.1, read on the forward strand.
CACACCCGCCCGCGTTATATGCGACGCGGGCGGGTGTGTGGGCCATAGAAACGGCGCGGCGTTAGCGCCGGTATTCTTTTAGATAATGACGTTCAAACAACCGTTTGGCCCAATGGAATATTTTCATTGGCGGCAAGAACAGGCTAATTTTGGTATTCCGGAACACCAGAATACCCGAGTCGAGCGTATCAACGATACAAATCAGTTCCGCTTTGAAATCATGGCTCGGCGCGCGGCCTGCGATCTCGTCGAGGATATTTTTCACCGCGGCCTCGGCCTGTAAATCCGCCTGATGCGCCTGTTTAGCCAACCAGTCAGGACCGGGATACGATCCGGTATCGCCAACAACATAGGTGCCGGTTAGCCCTTCAACACGGCATTTGGCATCCGCCTTGATGAAACCGCCCTCGGACCGCGGCAAGTCGGTATTATCAAGCCACAAAGGCCCGGTCATGCCCGGCATCATCAGGATAAGGTCGGCGGGAATTTCTTCGCGTTCGGTCACCACTTTGTCGGCCTCGATACGGGTTGGTTTGGCCCCGATATGAATGGCAATGCCGCGCTTTTCCATCTGCTTGAGTAGACCGCCAACCGCCTTTTCCCCCAACCGGATGCCCGGTTTGGCGGCGCCGTTAAAGAACACCAGATTGAATTTATCGCGCCGCCCCTGACGGCGCAGCATGGTTTCGATGCCAAACAGAAATTCGAACATCGGACCGCCGCGCACGGCCTTTGGTTCTTTGGGGTTGGTGCCGAATCCGACGGCAATGGTGCCGCCGTCCATCGCGTTGATCCGGTCGTGGATCATCATGCCCTGCGCTGCGCCCTCGCACGGAATAATCGCGTGTTCCATTATTCCGGGTAATTTTTTGATGAACCGGCTGCCGGTGGCGATCACCAGAAAATCATTGGTCAACGTGCCGGTGTCGGTTTCCACGGTGCGCCCGCCATCGGTCACATTGACCACCGCCCCCTGATGCCAAACCACGCTTTCGCGGGCAAAGAACCGCGCCAGATCGACATCAATATCGCTTGCGTTGCGCATCCCCGACGGCAGCCAGATCAGGCTTGGCAGATAGGTCAGGTGATTGTTCGGCGAGACCACGGTAATTTGCGCCTCAACGCCGGATTTGCGGATTTCGCGAACAGCGGTCAACGCGCCAAATCCGCTGCCTAGAATTACGATATGGGTCATTTGATTTCCTTGGGCTATGGTGCTGCGGGCTATGGTGCTGGCGCGCTGTCGTGCATCTCTGCGCCATCCGCTATCTACGCGATTTAACCGCCGAAATGCAAGATACGCGCAATTTCAACGCGAAAGTGAGCTGACGCATGGTTACACTGGTCAAATCACGCCTTCGCATTAAGGTAATTCAATATCCTTAACGAAAGGCGCGCAAAATGTTAACGGTCACACCTTTATACGGCGGAATTCTTGCTCTGCTGTTCATTTATCTAAGCCTAGCCCGAATTATTCATCAGACTCCGGGTATTTCCTTCCGGCGCACTGGATCGGCCGGGTTGACGGCGGCGTTTTGAACTGAGCTTAGAGTGTGCGTTGAAGGTTGATATCTGGGGGTGTTCGGGCGGCTGATGCCGC
>JAUZRV010000010.1 GCA_030950105.1 Rhodobacterales bacterium
GTGAAAACCGCATGGGCTAAACCCCATACACAGAGTTTCGGATACTCCCGAAAGCGGCCGCAAAACGGCTGGTGCCGTGAACCCGAGCGGCAATCGACAACTTCCGCATGCCGAAAGCCATGTTGTTCAGAGTTTCCTTAAATCGAATCTTTGTTCCCTAAATATCCCCGCCGGAGGCATGGATTCTCTTTTGGTGCGCCGCAAAAAACCGGGCCGCATTCGATTTTGCGGCCCGTTTGTATCAGTAGATGACAACCCCCCGGATGCTTTCGCCGGCATGCATAAGGTCGAACCCTTTATTGATGTCATTGATGCCCATCGTATGGGTGATCATTGGATCAATCTCGATCTTGCCATCCATATACCAATCCACAATCTTTGGCACATCTGTGCGCCCGCTTGCGCCACCAAAGGCGGTGCCGCGCCACGAGCGACCTGTTACCAATTGAAATGGACGGGTCGAGATTTCGGCACCCGCAGGGGCGACGCCGATAATGATACTCTCACCCCAGCCCTTATGCGCGGATTCAAGGGCGGTGCGCATCACGCTGACATTACCAGTGGCATCAAACGTATAATCCCCACCACCACCAGTTAGCTCGACCAGATGGGCAACAAGGTCGCCCTTTACCTTGGTTGGATTGACAAAATCTGTCATGCCGAATTGCTTGGCCATCGGAATACGTGCGTCGTTCAAATCAACGCCGACGATCTGGTCAGCACCTGCCAGACGCAGCCCTTGCACCACGTTCAATCCGATTCCACCAAGGCCAAACACAATCGCACGGCTGCCAATTTCCACCTTGGCAGTATTGATCACCGCGCCGATGCCGGTGGTGACGCCGCACCCGATATAACAAATCTTGTCAAACGGCGCGTCCTTGCGCACTTTGGCCAGTGCAATTTCCGGTAGAACCGTATGATTGGCAAATGTTGAACACCCCATGTAATGCAGGATCGGCGTGCCATCGAGCATGGAAAACCGGCTGGTGCCATCCGGCATAAGGCCGGCACCTTGGGTGGTGCGGATTGACTGGCACAGATTGGTTTTCGGATTGAGGCAATACTCACATTCGCGACATTCAGGTGTATAAAGCGGAATCACATGATCGCCTGGCACAAGCGAAGTAACACCAGGGCCGACCTCAAGAACAATACCCGCGCCTTCGTGCCCTAATATCGCTGGAAACATCCCCTCTGGATCGGCACCTGACAAGGTAAATGCGTCGGTGTGGCATAGGCCGGTTGCTTTGATTTCAACCAGAACCTCGCCCGCCTGCGGGCCGTCCAGATTAACTTCCATAACTTCAAGTGGTTTTCCGGCCTCAAGGGCCACAGCGGCGGTCGTGCGCATCTCTCAAACTCCCGATATTGATTTCTTGCTTTGCGGCACATTGCGCGAAATTGCCGGCCATTTCAACATATGAAAACGGGTGGCGTCACCGATTGTTGGTATCCTGATTTATGCCCATCAACATGGTGCTAGCAATTTGTGCCCCGCGCATTGCGCCGAATTTGTGACCCGACAACAGCCGTTAAAATCAATGCCCCACCGATAAAGGTGGCGCGCGGCGGCATTTCCGCGAAAATCATCCATGCCCACAACGGGGCAAGCGGTGCTTCCAGCGAACTTAACAACGCGGCCTCGCCGGAGGGCACGCGTTTGGTGTCGGGTATGTCATGTGCGCTGGTTACGATCTGCCGGCCCTTAATTTTTCCACCGACGAACTTGAGGCCATTGTAATCGGTATCGGACTGTTGGCGCGCACCGGTGACACAAACCTGCAACAGGCCGCAAATCGGGTCCTGCGAAAAATCGAGACCAACAATATCCCGGAAGGGAGTTTGCGGGTATCGGATTGGGGTATTGAGATGGCTCCCGGTTTGGCAGATATGCGCGCGGCTATCCGTGACGAAACCGTGCTTTCAATTTGCTATGATTCTCTAAAGGGAGATACGCAAAACCGGAATATCCGGCCGATCATATTGACTTATTATGCCGAGGTTGCCGTCGTTACGGCATTTTGCGAATTGCGCGGCGATTTCCGAAACTTCCGCATTGACCGGATCACCGAAATGAAACGACTGGACAAGGATTCGTGGGAAAAGGGGCCGCCTTGCGTCTCGCATTTTCGAATTCCAAAGAGAATACGCGCCAATTTTCGAGCCGTTAGGTCGCAAGGCAAACGGTTTTTTCACGCGACCGCAGATGGGAGAATTTGTCGCAACCGGTGATTAATGCTGCTGGTGGCTCGACTTGCCGGCCCAAGCGCAGTAAAGACATTTTTAGGCTTCTTACGATACGCTGGGGCGAATGTCTTGGCCTCGTAAGGGCAAATTACGCAGAACGGCCCGTTTGACTGTGGTTCGCCATGGGCAAACATACCAGTAACAATAATAAAGAGCAGTGAAACCGAATGTCTTCTACTTCCCAAACCGCGGACGCGGATCCGATTCCTGCACCACAAGACTCTGCCCGTAACTGGGTTCGAATTCTTGCTAAATATCGCGAACCAAACTACTCGCGCTCGATTTTTGAACTGGCAGTGAGCATCTTGCCGTTTCTGGCATTGTGGGTTTTGGCGTGGCTTTCGCTTTCGGTTAGTTATTGGCTAACGTTTGCTATTGCTTTGGTAAATGGCGGATTCTTGGTCCGGCTGTTCATCATTCAACACGATTGCGGTCACGGCAGCTACTTCAATAATCGCCACGCAAGCGACTGGGTGGGGCGTATTCTGGGCGTTCTGACCCTTACCCCTTACAAGGTATGGCGGCGAACCCATTCGATTCACCACTCGGCTGCGGGCAACCTTGAAAAACGCGGGATCGGCGATGTCTATACGATGACCGTCGAAGAATACGAGAAACTTTCGTCGTTGCAGCGCCTACGCTATCGCGCCTATCGCCACCCGCTCTTTATGTTTGGTGTGGCCCCGATTCTTTTGTTCGCATTTCAAAACCGCGTTCCGGTCGGATTGATGAAATCGTGGGAATACTGGCTAAGTGCGATGGGCACCAATGTTATGATTCTTGCCGTTTTGGGTGCCATTGGCTGGTTTGGTGGGTTAATGCCACTTGTGTTGATTTTTATTCCGTCATTGTTGGTTGCGGCAACAGGTGGTGTTTGGCTGTTCTATGTGCAGCATCAATTTGAAAACACCCAATGGGATCACGAAAGTGATTGGCAATTGCATGACGCCGCCCTCAAAGGCAGCTCCTACTATGTGCTTCCCTCAGTGCTGCGCTGGTTCAGCGGCAATATCGGCGTGCACCATGTGCATCACCTTTATAGCCGGATCCCCTTCTATCGCCTGATGGAAGTGCTGCGCGAAAATACAGCTTTGGAAAATCTCAACCGGATGACGATCCGCGAGAGTTTCGCATGCGCGCGCCTACATCTCTGGGACGAAGGCACGCGTAAATTGGTGTCTTTCGCACAAGTGCACCAACAACGCGCAGCCGCATAAGAGGTTTGGTTTGTTGCGATGCCGATTGAATCTACGCCTTACGAGGGGTGGGTTCATGCATCGGAGTCGGTGAAACAGGTAAGCGTCTGATTGCTCCAACGCAGTGAAAGGTCGGCATCGACTTGGCTTGGAATACCGCCAAATGTTGCTTCCCCGACCGTTACGCTTGTCCCCGCAGCAACGTTAAACCGTCCAGATTGGTTGATGACGGCCCGCCCGCCACCGCTGTTTTTGGAAAACCGCATTTCGTAAGTGCCGTTGATGGTCTCGCTGGTTGAAACGACGCCTTTGTACGTATTGCCCCCGCGGGTTTTCGACACCAGAATCTGGCAGGTTACCGGCAACGGCGCGGCGAATACCACGCTGGCTTCACCGCCGGAATGGGCGGTAGACGTGACGGTAAGCATGCCAAGAGAGGCGAGCAAAGCAGTTGCGGGGATGATCAGTTTGGTGAGGGAAGTTAAGGCCATATCTGCCTCCTGTGAAGATGTGAAAGTCGAGATGCCGGCCGCTGAACGGGCCGACACCTGATGTAATAGGTTCAGCGCCGGCCTAATCCTGAATAATCACGGCGACATTGCCGCTTCCGTTCTGGGTGGTGCTGGTTGAATTGCCATGGCCGATCTGGATGATCCCGACCGCATTGCCGCTTCCGTTTTGTTCGGTAGAGGCCGTATTGTGCCCGCCAAACTGTGCAATACCGGCAATATTGTCACCGCCGTTTTGCTCGGTTTCGGCGAAATTGTCATATCCATCCTGCCCGACAGCGGTGCGGTTATAAGAACCGTCCTGCGTGTTCATCGAGGTATTGCCCCACCCGTCTTGATAAAGGCGCGTCCGGTTGTGAAAGCCCGACTGCGATAGGCCCACGGCATTGTCCCAACCCCATTGTTCGATAATGGCCACCGATGTGCCTGCAAATACAGGCGCGGCGATTAGGGTGCTTGCGAGTAATGTGGAAAAAATCGTTTTTTGAAGTGTCATGGTCGTATCTCCGGGTTGGCGTATTGTGTCAGTATTGACGTCTTGGGTGTGTCTTGTTCCAATGAACCAAGATTGGCCGAAGTCGCCGGAGATAGGCAATTGCAGCGCACAGATAGGCTATGACGTAGGTGTGTTATGGGATATCAACGTTGATTTTAAAGGAAAATATCCGATTTACCGGATTCTGGACAGAAAAATCAAATTTCCAGATCCGCCAATAATGCACCGTAAGATGCGCCGTGCATATCGCGGTCCTGTGGGCTGCCTTGCACGGTGGGGCGGGGCAGGCTGAATTTGATCACGCATAAATCCGGAATATCGAATCGTTTGATTGAATCGCGCTGCGCACAAAAAACGTCGGCAACCTGTCCGGTTTTCAGGGCTTTGGAAACGGTTTCAAAGGCCGCATCGCTGCCACAGAAAATATCAATAGTGAGCCAGAAAGGCCCGGCATTTTTGCTGCGTATTTTTTCGACAATCCCGCCAAGCCTATGCATTGCCGATATCCTCGACAGTAAGGGTAAACGCCTGCAATGGATCATCAAGGCGCAGCACATGATGAAGGCAGAATTCATAGATTGCCCCACGCGAAATTTCAGCGGGGGAAAACGGAAAGGCAAAAGTGGGCTGTTCTTCGGATTGGGTAAGAGGGTGATGCAATAGGTAGGGATTGAGAAGTTTTGCGATCTCGCGTGCGAGGGCATCGCTGTTGGCGGTGACAATGCCCAAGATGCCAATCTCGTGGCTTTTGGTCGGGGCGGTTTCAAGGGGCCCAAGGGTGGCATTGTCACCGATAAGGCGCAGTTCAATGTTGAATTCTTCCGACGCAAGATCAAGCCGTTCACTGGTCTTGGCGGTGCATTTTTCAACGATATCAGCGCACCAGACACGGGCATTGGCGACATATCGTGGGTCGCGCAATAACGCGATCACCACGGATTGATATCCCGCAAGGCGCGCCCCTTCGAGTTTCACAGTATAGTCGGGCGCAGGCACCCATTTCGACCCCGTGACCCGCACGCGGCGATCATCAAGGGCCAGGTATTTCGCCGCCGTCACATCGAGATGCCCACCCGGTTCAAACAGGATAAACGGATCACTGTTTTCATAGAGCATATGGGCAAAAACCGTCTGTGGTGTGGCGCATGACGTTTCGGCCATCGGGGTGATGGTGAAGCCGTCCTTGTCGAAATCAACGAGGATCACACCGGATTGCGGATTGGTGGCACAAAGTGCGCCACATTCGCCGATTTTCGCCCCGTGCCACGCGGCACCTGCGTGGCACCCCTGTGCCAACGGTAAGGCCGCGATAATCGCGGTATCGGTGGTGCGTCCCGCGATGATAATATCGGCGCCGGTGGCAAGGGCGGTTTGAATTTGTTCGGCACCGGCAAGGGCGACGATATTGGTGCAGCTCTTGATAATGTCGGTATCTATCGCCGGTGCGGCAGGGAGGGCGGATATGTCACCAACCGCTAGTGCATCGGTGATTTTCGCTGCTGATTGATTGCTTTTCAAGCTGGCGATTTTGAGGTTCTGGCCGGTCTCGGCGGCAATTTCTTTGGTGATCTCAAGCAACCAATCCACCGTTGAATCCGTGCCGCAGGTGCCCGCTGTTCCGATCACAAGCGGCACGTTTGCCACGGCGCGCGCCATCATCAATCCACGCCATTCGTGTTTGGTCGAAGCACGCGAATATTTCGACGTGCCCGTGCCAAGGTAATGCGGGCCAGAATCGGTAGACCCGCCATCTATCGCAATAATATCGGGTTTGGCGGCGATTCCGGCAGCGAGGGCATCGGCGTCATAGCCAAGGCCCAACGCGCCGGACGGGATCAACACACGGGTCATATCAATCGGTGATCCGCTGCGGTTTTCGCAGGACCGAGCGCAAGAACATCGGAGCGACAAATCCGACAATGGCCGCGATCCACAGGCCAATGGCAATCGGCGAGGAATAGAGATAGGTCCATTCTCCGTCCGAGATAACCATAGCGCGGCGCAGGGCGTCTTCCATATTGCCGCCCAAAAGGATGCCGAGGATGACCGGAACTGTCGGTATATCGAGTTTGCGCAAGACATACCCCAATACGCCAAATCCAACCATCAACAACAGGTCGAAATAGGACCCCGAGAGCGAATATATCCCGACGAAAGAAACCATCGTGACCCCGGGCAACAGCACCCAGGGCGGCACCATCAACACGCGCACGAAGATTTTGACCATCGGCACATTCATCAGTAACAGCACAAAATTGGCAATCAACAACGAGGCGATCAATCCCCAAACCACTTCGGGGCGGTCGGTGAACAATGTGGGGCCGGGGGTAATGTTGAGGGTCATTAACAGGGCCAAAAGAACAGCGGTGGTGCCCGACCCCGGAACGCCCAGCGTCAGCATCGGCACCAATGCGCCGCCAGCAGCGGCGTTGTTGCCCGCTTCTGGGGCGGCGATGCCTTTGGCGACGCCTGTGCCAAAACCACCCTTTTCGCCAGCAATGGCCTTTTCCGACATATAGGCCATGAAACTGCCCAAGGACGCACCCGCACCCGGCAGGATACCGGCGATAAATCCGACACCGGAAGCGCGCAACATGGTCCATTTGGTGTCGAAAATATCTTTCCACGGGATGGTCACTTTCCCCAGTTTCACCCCGATTGACGAATTTTTACCGTGGCTTTCGATGAAGAAAAAGACTTCGGCGATGGCAAACAGGCCAACGATGGCCACGAGAAAATCAATCCCGTCATAAAGGTGCAGATTGCCACCGGTGAGGCGCGGCATGCCGCTTGCGGAATCAATGCCGACCATTGCGATGCCAAGCCCGATACAGGACGCAAGCGCAGCCTTAGCCTGATTGTTGCTTGCCATGCCGCCAAGAGTGCAAAATGCCAACAGGTAGAGCGCGAAATATTCAGCGGGACCAAAGAGATAGGCCACGCGCGCCAACATCGGAGCCAGCAGCATAAGGCCAACGGTTGCAAGCAATGCACCAACAAACGAGGCCACACCAGAGAGCACAAGCGCATCACCGGAACGACCCGCCTTGGCCATCGGATACCCGTCAAGTGTGGTCATCAATGCCGGTTCATCACCGGGGATATTAAGAAGGATAGACGAGATGCGACCACCATACATCGCGCCGTAATACACCGACGTCATCAACACGAGGGCAGAGGTCGCATCAAGGCCAAGGGTGAAGGTGATCGGGATCAAAATCGCCACACCATTGGATGGCCCAAGGCCGGGCAGAGCGCCGATTATTGTGCCGAGAAAGCACCCGACGACGGCCAAAATCAGCGTGTAAGGAGAAAGCGCGATGGAGAACCCAAGCGCGAGATTGTCGATGATTTCCATGGAGGTTCCTCTAGCCGATCAGGCCTTTGGGAAAGACAACGAGGCCAAGCCCGAGAGCAAATTTGAAGACGATAAACAGGCCGACAGACAAGCCGATCCCCGCGAGTGCAGCCATGCGTGGGCGCGGGGAAATCTGATAGCTCAGCAATCCGGCGGCCAAGGTGGTTGGCAGCAAAAACCCAAGAGGTTTAAGGGCAAAAGCGTAAGCCACCAACACGATGACGGCCACAGAAAGCGCGCCAAATGTGCGCAAAACGGGCCAATCTGGCTCTGGATCTGGGCGCAGAACCATGAACATACCGCTGATGGCGCCGACAATTCCGATCAGGATAGGGAAAAACTTTGGCCCTACCGGATCAGAGAGAAAGCTGGTCTGGACCTGCGTGGCGCCCGCGATAAACGCGAACGCCAGAAGGGTTGCGACCAGACCGAATATCCGGTCGCTGGCCATTATTGAATAACCCCGATGTCTTTGCTCATCTGGCGGATTTCCACGATGAGATTGTCAATGTAGCCTTGGAATTCGTCGCCAACCTTGGTGAACGGAGCAAGACCATTGGCGGCCATAGCTTCTTTCCACTCGTCGGAATCGGCGACTTTTTGCAACCGGCCGGCCCACATATCGAATGTTTCGTCGGACACGCCGCGCGGGATATAAAGACCACGCCAGTTGCCGGCAACCACATCAAATCCTTGTTCGACAGCCGTTGGAATATCTTCAAAACCAGCGACGCGTTCATCCGTCAGAACCGCCAACACGCGAATATCACCGGCCTTTAGGAAGCCAACGATTTCCGACATGTCGCCAGTCATCGCCTGCGTGAAACCACCGATGGTTTGGGTAATGGCGTCGCCACCGCCGTCAAGACCGATGTATTTTACCTTGGTAATATCCGTCAGACCGGCCCGTTGTAGCAGCATCAAGGGCTTCATATGGTCAAAACCACCGACAGCAGAGCCACCGGCAAATGTGACCGATTTGGGATCGGCGACAACAGCATTAAGCAGATCCGCAAGGTTTTTATGTGGGCTATCCGCAGCCACAACAATCACGCCGGGGTCAATGCCGATGGCACCAACAAAGCGCACTTGATCGGCGGTCATGCCAGCATAGGCGTTTTGCGCGAGGCGTGTCGACGTCGCGGTCGAGGCCGCCACGATCAGATCGGCGTCTTCATTGCGCTCGGCAACGACGTGATTGAACGCAAGACCGCCACCGCCGCCTGCCATGTTGGTGACTTGCACGGGCTTGTCGACCGCGCCGATATCAAACATGATTTTGCCGATCTGGCGGCAGGTGAAATCCCAGCCGCCACCGGGGTTGGCAGGTGCGACACATTCGGCAGCCATGGCACCAGTGGCCCCAAATCCGAGAACGGCGCTGGTGATCATTACTTTTAAAAATCGTGGTTTCATTTTTTTCTCCCATTTGACATGCGGGTCGTTGCCCGCTCATATCGCGAGGTAACACCGCGAACCTGACACCAACCTGTCACGCGCCAAAAAACCGGGGGTGCCTGTGCGTTTCTTGCTGATCGAAGACAATGCCCAACTTGCCGATGCGGTGGTCGGCCGTTTGGCGCTTGATGGGCATGCGGTGGATCACGCCGGCACCCTTGAAGCGGCTTGGGCGTTTATCAACGCGGCATCTTATGATTTGATATTGCTTGATATTATGTTGCCCGATGGGGATGGCCGTGATTTTTTAGTCGACCACCGGAAGGCCGAAAACCGCACGCCGGTGATTGTGATAACCGCGCGTTCCGAGGTGTCGGATCGGGTTGGGTTGCTCGATTTGGGGGCGGATGATTATATCACCAAACCGTTTGATTTCTCCGAACTTGAGGCCCGTTGCCGCGCAGTTTTGCGCCGGCAGGGCGGCGTTGCGGCCAATCAGAAAACCTATGAAGGCGTGGTGCTTGATTCGACATCGGGGGGTTTGACCTTCAATGGCAACACCGAAATTCTGCGTAATCGTGAATTGCGCCTTCTCGAAGTGTTCTTTCGCGCCCCCGGTCAGGTTTTTTCAAAATCGCATCTGATGGACCGGTTGTTTTCGTTTTCGGACGAGGTGTCGGAAAACGCGATCGAGGTCTATGTCGGGCGTCTTCGCAAGCGGCTCGACGGGTCGGATGTGCGGATTGAAACCGTGCGCGGGCTTGGCTATCGCATGGTCGGAAAAACATGAAAGGGTTAATCGCAAAAGGATCAATCCGGCGGCGTCTGGTGCTGCAACTCGGTGCGGTGGCGGCAATCCTGTCGATCGCATTTTTTCTCGTGGTGCAAGTGGTGGCAGATCGCGCGGCGCAGGATACGCAGGACAATATTATTGCAGCTGCTGCCACGGCAATTGCCGACGCCCTCTATGCGGATCGGGATCGGGTGACGTTGGAATTGCCGTATTCAGCGTTTTCCATGCTTGGGTCGATAAGTCAGGATCGGGTGTTTTACCGTGTGGTCGAACGCGGGCAGACCCTGACCGGCTATGACGATTTGCCAATTTCCAGGAAAGGTATTTCCGAGAACACACGCCGGTTTGCCAGTTTTACCTATCGTGGTGAAATGGTGCGTGCTGTGACCGTCGTGCGCAGCGTGAGTTTGCGTGATGAACGGCGCGCGGTCACCGTTACCGTGGCCCAGACCCAACGCGGGCGGGCGGTGATTTCGTCGCGCATCACCGCCACGGCCACCGCAATCGCCGCCGTGTTTTTCATGGTGGCAACAGGGCTTAGCTTTTGGGCGGCGCAGGCGGCGTTGCGGCCAATCAACCGTGTGGCGCGGTCGGTTGCGCGTCGTGGGCCAAATGATTTGCGCCTTGTTGTAGGTGAAACGCCGACCGAGCTTGTGCCGCTGGTTGGCGCGCTCAATAGTTTTATTGCGCGGTTGCGGGTGTCGTTGCTGCGCTCCGAGGAATTTATCGCCGACGCGGCGCATCGCGTGCGCACCCCTCTTGCCACAGTGCGCGCGCAGGCCGAACTCACCCACCGCCGCCTTAACAAACCCGAGCACAAAAAGGCGATTCGCGAAATGATCCGCGCGATTGATGAAAGTTCGCGGTCGGCGGGGCAATTGCTGGATCATGCGATGGTGACGTTTCGCACCGATAGTCTTGAAAAAACGCCGGTTGATCTGGTGGGGTTGCTGGCGGAAACCTGTGATCGCCTTGCGCCCACTGCCGAGCTCAAGGATATCGAGATTTTGCGTGAGCTGCCAGAGGACCCATTTGAAATTCCGGGTGATCCGGTTTTGATCCAGAGCGCGCTGCGTAATATTTTGGACAATGCCATAAAATATTCGCCCGATGACAGCCAAATAACCGTGCGCGCGTTTGAGGACGACGGGTTTTGGTTGCAGGTGCGTGATCAGGGGCGCGGGTTTGGTGATGCCGACCTTGGCAAATTATCGCAACGGTTTTCGCGCGGGGCCAATGTGGCGGATATTGTCGGTTCGGGGCTTGGGCTTACCATTGCCGATGAAGTAGCGGGCGCGCATTTTGGCCGGCTCGTCATTTCCAAGAACAAGAAAGGAGCAGGCGCATGTGTATCTCTCGTTTTTGCGCAGCCCTAGGCGCGGTTGCCCTGATTTTGGCGGCTTTTCCGGTTTCCGCTTTTGAGGTGGAAGAACGGCATTTTTTTCCGGCCATCGCGGGGGATGAGGTCTTGCGGATTATATCAACCGCAGACGAAGACGCGTTCGAGCCGATTATTCGCGCCTACCAAGCGCAAAATCCGGCGGTGGCAGTGGATTATACCATCGCCAGTTCGACCGAGGTGATGCGGGCGATTTATGACGAGGGCGCAGCGTTTGATCTGGTGATTTCATCGGCGATGGACCTTCAGACCAAGCTTGCCAATGACGGGTTCGCCTTGGCCTATACGTCGGCGCAAACCGAGACCTTGCCCGATTGGGCGATTTGGCGGGATCAGGTGTTTTCCTTCACGCAGGAGCCGGCGGTTCTTGTGGTGTCCGAGGCATTTTTTGCCGAAATCGGCGTGCCCAAAAACCGCCGTGACCTGATCAATTTGTTGCGCCGCGAGAGCGCGTGGTTCAAGGGCAGGGTTGGCACATATGATGTGCGCACGTCGGGGTTGGGGTATTTATTTGCAACGCAGGATTCGCGCAATATCGAGAGTTATTGGCGGCTGACCGAATTGATGGGCGGGCTAAAATCGCCACTATATTGCTGTTCAAGTGACATGATACGTGACGTCGCGAGCGGTAAACTGGCCTTTGCCTATAATGTGTTGGGCAGTTATGCGGCGTCGCGATTGCCTGAAACCAAAGGGTTTCATATTGTTGAGCTGGAAGATTTCACCAGCGTCATGTTGCGCACGGTTTTGATGCCGGTAAGTGTTGAAAACCAATCGGCGGCGCACCGGATGATTGATTTTCTGGTGACAATGAAGGACAGGCCAGATCTGGTGGCCGCGTCCGGCCTGCCCCCTGTTGATGAAGCCGCGCTTGATGCCAACACCGCGATGCGCCCGATCCGCCTTGGGCCGGGGTTGCTGGTGTTTCTGGATCGACTCAAACGGGACAGGTTTCTGGAGAATTGGGAAAATTCGATTGTGCAGGACTAGCAGGGCCAGCCCCTAGTACTTCATCCCCGGAAGGTTAAGCGACGCGGTGTTGCCGCCGTCCACGGCAAGCGCTTGGCCGGTGATATAGCTGGCGTCATCCGAGGCGAGAAACGCGATGGCGGCGGCGATTTCCGAGGGATTGCCATAGCGGCGCAATTCGCAGCGTTCGCCCAACCTCTCGGTGATGCCCTTGCCGCGCGCGTAATCGAACACCGGCTTGGTCATGCCGGTTTCGATCAAACCGGGGCAGACCGCATTGACGCGGATGCCATAGCCGCCCAAATCACAGGCGCTGGTTTTGGTCAGATTGATCACACCGGCCTTGGACGCGCTATATATATTGCCACCCGCACCGGACCGGATGCCGGCCACCGACGCGGTATTGACGATGGCGCCCGATTTCTGTGCAATCATAATGCGGCCTACATGTTTGATGAAATGGGCACAGCCAAACAGGTTGACCCCCATCACCTTTTGCCAATCGGAACTGTCTATTTCGGTGATCGGTGCGGCGCTACAGATCACGCCGGCATTGTTGCACAGGATGTCGATGCGCCCGTATTTATCCACCACTTGGGCCACGAGTGTCTCAACCGCCGCTTCGTCGGCAATGTCACAGGTGAGCGCAAGATGGGTGTCACCCTCTGGCAAGGCAGAAGTTGATAGATCAACCAGAACCACCGAGGCCCCTTCGGATGCGAGACGTTTTGCGGTGGCGGCACCAATGCCGGATGCGGCTCCGGTAACAATGGCGATTTTATCGGTAAAGCGCATGGGCGTGTCCTTTGGGTCAGGTTCGCGCCTATTAAGCACCGCAACGACGCCGTTGTCACACCGGACGTTGCGTTTCTTTGGTTACACCTTGGGCAGGAAACTTCCGCGCAGGTCGGAAATATAGCCGAACACCGTTGAAAGCGTCGGGTTCATCACCTGATCGTGGCGGTGCAACAAATACCATTGGCGGCGGATCGGCAGGGTGCGCGCGTTCAACGTGACCAACCGCCCGCTGCGCAATTCCTCGCTCACCGTATGTTGCGAAATCATGGCGATGCCTAGATTGGCCATGACCGCCTGTTTGATGGTTTCGTTCGATCCCATTTCAATCACCCGATACGGCGTGCCGTCGCCGATACGATCAAGGTAGCGTTCCATCAATATGCGGGTGCCCGAGCCAAGTTCACGCGCGATATAGCTTTGCTCCAGAAGATCATGGGCGGAAATATCGGGGGTGGTGCCCAAGGGGTGATCAGGGGCAGCGATGAGAACATGCGGGTGTTCACCGATGGGTTCGGACATCACCGCAGGGCTACGTGGCGGGCGTCCCATAATGGCAAGTTCAATCGCGCGTTGTTGCAGGGCGTTGACGATATAATCGCGGTTGCCAACCTTGAGGATCACATCAATTTTGGGAAACGCATCGCGCAGGCGCGCCACGAGGGACGGCGCAAAATATTTGCCGGTTGATACCACACCCAGAACGACCAACCCCGATTGCCCGTCGCGTAGGGCCTGTAATTTCTCAAAGCAACTGTGGATCGCGGTATCAATGGTGATTTGCGCATCCAGAACCGACCGTCCCGCGGCGGTAAGTTGCGCACCGCCCGAGGCATTGCGATCCAGCAAAGTGCATTGCAAATTCTCCTCTAACGCCCGCATTTGGGTGTGCACTGCCGGTGGAGTCAGGGTGAGATGTTCTGCCGCAGCCGTAATTGAGCCATAATCAGACACCGCCCGCAAGGCCCGTAACTGCTTGAAAGTAAGGGTTTCTAGCTTTGGCATTTAAATTTCCTTAATCGAGCGACGATTTAATTAAATTCCAATAGTGGCATAAGTCTGAAATAGCAACATTATTGCGCACGCCAACATCGAGAATCGGAGTGATAACCCATGCAAACCAATATCCTTGAGAGTGAGTTAATCCCGGCTGAGCTTCGCGGCATTATGAATGCCGTTTGCACCGTGTCCATCGAAGTGGCGGATATCATTGCCAAGGGCCCGCTCGGGCAATCCTTGGGTCATGCTGTTGGTGAAAACGCCGGGGGTGACGGGCAAAAGGCGCTTGATGTGATCGCTGATGATATGTTCGAAGCGGCGCTACGCCGCGAAGACATCAAATATTATGCGTCCGAAGAACAGGATGTCGTGCTGTCCCTTAACGAGGGTGCCAAATACGCGCTGGCGATTGATCCGCTTGACGGGTCGTCCAATATTGATGTGAACGTGTCCATCGGGACGATCTTTTCGATATTTGAGGCCAAAGACGGTGCCGACGAGAGTTTCTTGCGCCCCGCCAGCGAACAACTGGCCGGTGGCTATGTTATTTTTGGCCCGCAGGTCGCGCTTGTTGTGACCTTTGGCAAGGGCACGATTATGTTTCATCTCGACCCCGATACCAAGCAATTCGTGTTGGTTAACGAGGCGATGAATATCCCCGAAACGTCGCGTGAATTTGCGATTAATTCGTCGAACTACCGCCATTGGCCAAAACCTGTGCGCGCCTATATCGACGACCTTGTTGCCGGTTCAAGCGGGCCACGCGACGAAGATTTCAACATGCGCTGGGTGGCGTCTCTGGTGGCGGAAACCCATCGGATATTGTCGCGCGGTGGTGTTTTTCTTTACCCCGGTGATGCGCGTGACGGATATGCCCAAGGGCGACTGCGCATGGTTTACGAATGTGCGCCAATTGCGTTTTTGATCGAACAGGCGAATGGCCGTGCCACCGATGGCAGCGATCCGATTTTGGGCAACGCAGCCAAGGAACTGCACGGGCGTACCCCGTTTATCTTTGGGTCTTCCAAAAAGGTCGATCGGGTTGCGATGTATTATGACCTGCCCGAAGGCGAGGTTTCGGCCCTGTTTGGATCGCGCGGTTTGTTCCGCGGTTAATTTGCACCCTTGAAGGTTTACTTTTGAGGGCAAGCGAAAGCAATGAAAGGCTTTTGATATGAGCACGAAACATCCAATTATTTCTGTTACCGGATCGTCCGGTGCGGGGACGTCGACCGTCAAAGACACATTTGACCAGATTTTCCTCCGTGAAAAAGTAGAATCTGTTTCTATCGAAGGCGACGCGTTCCACCGGTTTGATCGTGCTGCAATGAAGGCGGAGCTTGAAAAACGCTATGCGGCGGGGGATCAGACGTTTAGCCATTTTAGTTATGAAGCCAACGAGTTGGCCGAGCTGGAGCGGGTGTTTCGCGAATATGGTGAAACCGGCCACGGCAAAACCCGCCATTATATCCATAACGACGAAGAGGGCGCTCTTTTGGGGGCGGCCTCCGGCACCTTTACTGATTGGCGGGATTTTGATGGCGACAGTGACATTCTGTTTTACGAAGGCCTGCACGGTGCGGTGAAAAACGACGATGTTGATCTGCCAAAATACGCCGACCTTTCGATTGGTGTGGTGCCGGTGGTCAATCTTGAATGGATCCAGAAAATCCAGCGTGACAAAAACCAGCGCGGATATACCACCGAGGCAGTGACCGATACCATCCTGCGCCGCATGCACGCCTATGTGCATTGCATCATGCCGCAATTCACCCAAACCGATATCAATTTCCAACGGGTTCCGATTGTTGACACGTCCAACCCGATGATTGCGCGCTGGATTCCAACCGCCGACGAGAGCCTTGTCGTGATCCGGTTCCGTAATCCAAAGGGGATTGATTTCCCGTATCTGACCAACATGATCGACGGTAGCTGGATGAGTCGCGCCAATTCGATCGTGATACCGGGCGGAAAAATGGATCTGGCGATGCAATTGATATTCACACCCATGGTGCACCGCCTTGTGAACCAGTCCAAGCGCAGCTAACGGGACGGTAGCGATAAACCCGCCATATATGACAAATCTAATTTTCGAGGACAATCATGACACTTAAAGTAGCAATCAACGGTTTTGGACGCATCGGGCGCAGCACATTGCGTCTTATCGAAGAATCATATGACGGGCGCATCGAAGTTGTCGCACTGAATGCTTCGGGCACGATTGAACAGAATACCCATTTGTTGAAATTCGATTCGGTGCATGGCCGGTTCAACAAGCAACTCGGGTCTGATGGTTCCAACATGTTGATAGACGGGCGCGCGATAAAAATGTCCAGCGTGCGCAATCTGGAAGAACTGGATTGGGATGGCGTTGATCTGGTGATCGAATGTACCGGCGCGTTTAACAGCAAAGAAGCAGCGAGCGAGCACCTTAATCGCGGTGCCAAACGGGTGCTGCTGTCTGCACCGGGTAAAAACGCCGATCAAACCGTTGTTTACGGGGTGAACCATGATGTCATCACCGAAAAAGACGTGGTGATTTCTGCGGCGTCTTGCACAACCAATTGCCTTGCTCCGGTGGCGATGGTGATGCGCAATGCGGTTGGTATCGAAAAGGGTTTCATGACCACCATTCACGCCTATACCGGCGATCAACCCACATTGGACCGCCGCCACAAAGACCCGTATCGTGGTCGCGCCGCGGCGATGTCGATGATCCCGACCACCACAGGCGCTGCCAAGGCCGTTGGTCTGGTGCTGCCGGATCTTCTGGGCAAACTTGATGGTTCCGCGATCCGCGTGCCAACCCCGAATGTATCTGTGGTTGATTTGAAATTCATCTCGTCGGGCGAAACAACAGCCGCAGAAATCAACAAAGCGGTTCTTCAGGCGGCCAGCGGCCCGTTGATGGGCGTTCTCGCCTATGACGAAGAAGCCAAGGTTTCGATTGATTATAACCACACCGAAACCGCATCGAATTTCGCCGGTCAACAAACCCGTGTTGATGGCAATCTGGTGCGGGTGTTGAGCTGGTATGACAACGAATGGGGCTTTACCAACCAGATGTTGCGCACGGCGGTGGTTATCGGGGAAACGCTGTAATGGCGTTGCGGTCTATCACTTCCATTGATCTGGCCGGAAAACGGTTGGTCATTCGCGCCGATTTGAACGCGCCTTGCAAGGACGGGGTGGTGACCGATGCGACGCGGATTGACCGTTTCGCCGCCGGTTTGAAAACACTGTTGGCGGCTGGTGCAAGCGCGGTTGTTCTATCGCATTTTGGCCGCCCCAAGGGGCAAGTGGTGCCGGAAATGTCGCTGCGCCCGATTGCGGCGGCATTGGGCAAGGCGCTGGGCACAGATGTTGCCTTTGCAGATGACTGCACCGGGGACGAGGTGCAATCTATGGCCGCAGGTTTGCAGGGTGGGCAGGTTATGCTCGCTGAAAACCTGCGGTTTCATCCCGGTGAATCCGCCAATGATGCGGATTTTGCTGCGGAACTGGCCCGTCTTGGCGATACCTATGTGAACGATGCATTTTCTTGTGCGCACCGTGCGCATGCGTCAACTGCGGCGATTGCCGGTTTGCTGCCTGCCTATGCCGGCCCGATGATGTCCGAAGAAGTCGGCGCATTGACGGCCGCGTTGGAAGCCCCCAAAAGTCCGGCGGTTGCCCTTGTCGGTGGTGCCAAGGTCAGTTCAAAAATCGATGTGTTGAAAAATCTTGTGGCCAAAGTGGACGCGGTGATTATCGGCGGCGGCATGGCCAATACGTTTTTCTATGCCGACGGCCATAACATCGGGAAATCCCTGTGTGAGACCGATCAGGTCGAAACCGTGAAAGAAATTCAGGCCTTGGCCAAATCCGCAAATTGCGAATTGGTTTTGCCAATCGACATTGTTCACGCGCTCGAGTTTGCCGATAATGCAGCGGCGACCACCGCAGATGTGGATGCCTGCCCCGATGATGCGATGATCCTTGATGCCGGTCCGAAATCTATCGAACGGTTCAACGCGGTGATGGCAGATGCAAAAACCATCCTGTGGAACGGCCCGTTGGGTGCGTTTGAAATCCGCCCGTTTGGCATTGCAACATTTGCCGTAGCGCAAAAAGTGGCGGAATTGACCAAAGCGGGCGGCGTGACATCGGTTGCGGGTGGCGGCGATACGGTTGCGGCCCTCAATATGGCTGGTGTAGGCAGTGACTTTACCTATGTGTCGTCGGCTGGCGGCGCATTTCTGGAATGGATTGAAGGCAAGGAATTGCCGGGCATTGCCGCGCTGACGCGCGCAGCGTCTTGATTTAAGGAGACTAAAACAATGGCATTGATTACCCTTCGGCAATTGCTGGATCACGCGGCGGAAAATAACTATGGCGTGCCCGCGTTCAACATCAACAACATGGAACAGGGTCTTGCGATCATGGAGGCCGCCAAGAAAGTCGATGCGCCGGTGATCATGCAGGCATCACGTGGCGCACGGTCCTATGCCGGCGATATCATGCTGCGCCATATGATTCAGGCGCTGGCCGAAATGTATCCGCAAATCCCGATTTGTATGCATCAGGACCACGGCAACAACGAACAAACCTGTTCAAGCGCGATCCGTCACGGATTCACCTCGGTGATGATGGACGGCTCGTTAGAGGCCGATATGAAAACCCCGGCGTCGTATGAATATAACGTTGAAATCACCGAACGCGTATCGCGTATGGCCCATTGGGTTGGCGCCTCTGTCGAAGGTGAATTGGGCGTATTGGGGTCGTTGGAAACCGGCGAAGCCGCAAAAGAAGACGGGTCTGGGGCCGAGGGCAAATTGTCGATGGATCAATTGTTGACCGATCCCGACGAGGCGCTTGATTTTGTGCGTAAAACCAAAGTTGACGCGCTGGCGATTGCCTGCGGCACCTCGCACGGCGCCTACAAATTTTCGAGTAAACCAACGGGTGACACATTGGCAATTAGCCAAATCGAGGCCATCCATGCCAAGATCCCGAATGTTCATCTTGTGATGCACGGGTCGTCCTCTGTTCCGCAATATTTGCAGGACCAGATCAACGAATTTGGCGGTGACATGGCACAGACCTATGGTGTGCCGGTGGAAGAAATCGAAAAAGGCATCAAATCAGGGGTTCGCAAGGTCAATATCGACACCGATTGCCGCATGGCGATGACCGCGCAATTCCGCAAAATTGCCACGCAGGACCCAAGCCAGTTCGACCCGCGCAAGTTCCTTATTCCCGCGATGAACGCGATGGAAGAACTGTGCCTTGACCGGTTTGAACGTTTTGGCACCGCGGGTAATGCCCATAAAATCGAAGTGATCGACATTGACGATATGGCCAAACGCTATGCCGACGGGTCGCTTGATACGCAGCTTGGTTGATTCAAACGATCAATAAAAACAACCGGCGCGCGGCCTGTTTCGCGCGCCACGTTCATACCCAACCGGAGAACCGCCATGTCATTTGATCGTAAAATCAAAATTGCCCCGTCTATCCTGTCTGCCGATTTCGCCAACTTTGGTCAGGAAATTCAGGCGATTGAATCCGAGGGGTGTGATTGGGTGCATGTCGATGTGATGGACGGGCATTTTGTGCCGAACCTGACGTTTGGGCCGCCGCTGTTGTCGGCGATCCGCCCGCACATCAAAACCGTGATGGATGTGCATTTGATGATCTCGCCGGTGGATCAATATATCGAGGCCTACGCCGCCGCCGGTTCCGACGTGATCACCGCGCATATCGAAGCCGGCGATCATACTCACCGCACGTTGCAGGCGATCCGCAACACCGGTGCCAAGGCCGGTCTTGCGCTTAATCCGGGCACGGGTCTTGATGATGTGGAATATCTTATTGATATGGTCGATCTGTTTTGTGTGATGACCGTAAACCCCGGTTTTGGTGGCCAGAAATTCATCCATAGCCAAATTGACAAAGTCAAAAAATTACGTGCGATGATTGGTGACCGTCCGATCCATATTGAAATTGATGGCGGGATCACCCCCGAAACCGCGCCTTTGATGGCCGCAGCGGGTGCCGATGTTCTGGTCGCAGGATCGGCCGTATTCAAGGGTGGCAGTGTGTCAAACCCCGCACCATATGGCGAAAATATCCGTGCCATTCGCGCGGCTGCCGAGGCGGCACAATAAGGGGTAAACCAACGCTCGATCTGGCCTTTGTGCGAAAAGGCCGACAAAATAGAACAGGAGAGTAACGATGGCGGCAATTCCACCCGTTTGTGATTTTGGCTGGCAAGCACCGGATTTTTCCCTGCCTGCCACCGATGGCAAAACCTATAATTTTGCGGATGCGGCGGGGCCAAATGGCACGCTTGTCATGTTTATCTGCAACCATTGCCCCTATGTGTTGGCGGTGCTTGACCGGATTATCCGCGATGCTAATGAGCTGGCTGAATTGGGTATCGGCGTTGTGGCGATTAGTTCGAACGATGTTGCAGCCTACCCGCAGGACAGTTTTGAAAACATGGCCAAGATGGGTCTGCCGTTCCCCTATCTCTATGATGAAACCCAAGACGTGGCACGCGCGTATGATGCGGTTTGCACACCGGATTTTTATGGGTTTAACAGCGACGGAAAATTGCAATATCGTGGCCGGCTTGATGCGTCGACCAAATCCGCAGGGCCGGATGATCTGCGCCGGGACTTGTTTGAAGCCATGAAAATGGTTGCCGAGACCGGAAACGGGCCGCGCGACCAAATTGCCTCGATGGGCTGTTCAATCAAATGGAAAGACGCAACATGAAAACCATAATATTTGATCTCGACGGCACGTTGATCCACTCCGCGCCCGACCTGCATGCCAGCGCTAATAAAATGCTGGCCGATGAAGGCCACGCGCCGGTTTCGCTTGACCTTATTACCTCGTTCATCGGCAATGGCGTGCCGCGTTTGGTTGAATTGGTGATCGGGCACTGCGGTCTTGATATGGCCGATCACGACCGTCTGGTGGCGTCTTATTTGGCACATTATGATGCCGGCCCTGTTGATTTGACCGAACTATATCCGAATTTGGAGGCCGCGTTGATCGACCTGAAGGCGGCGGGATATACGTTGGGCGTGTGCACCAACAAACCCGAAGCACCGGCGCGTCAGATCCTTGATCTTCTTGATCTGACGCAATATTTTGACGTGGTCATTGGCGGCGATGCATTGCCCGTGAAAAAACCCGACCCGGCCCCGTTGAACAAGGCGTTCGCCGATGTTGACGCGAGTGAAAAACTCTATGTCGGGGATAGCGAAGTGGATGCCGAAACCGCCCGTGCGGCGGGAATTGATTTCGCGTTGTTTACCGAAGGGTATCGCAAAACACCGATTGCAAACATGCCGCATAAATACAGTTTCTCCGACTTTTCCCAATTTGGTGCGATTGTAGAAACCGCGTTTTCTGGCGGATCCTGAATGTCTTTGCGCGCGCTTATATTCGATGTTGATGGCACCTTGGCAGAAACCGAGGAGGCGCATCGTGCGGCCTTTAACCAGATTTTTGCACAATGGGATCTGGGCTGGAACTGGTCGGTTGATGATTACCGGACCCTGTTGAAAACCACTGGCGGCAAAGAACGGATGCGGGCGCATCAGGCGACGTTGCCTGTGGGCGAGCGCCGTTTATCGGACGAAGAAATCGCCAGTCTGCACAAGGAAAAAACCGCCGCTTATGCTGCTATCCTTGGGCGGGGTGACCTTGAATTGCGGCCGGGTGTGGCGGAGTTGATTGATGCGGGACGCAAGGCCGGTTTGAAACTCGCGGTGGCGACAACGACCAACACGCCAAATGTCGAGGCGTTATGCCAATGTTGTTGGGGCGTTTCGGCGCTTGAAATATTCGATCATGTTGCCGCAGGTGACATGGTGGACAACAAAAAACCGGCGCCAGATGTGTTTTTGCTGGCGCTTGAACAGCTTGGCTTGCCCCCAGAGGATTGCATCGGATTTGAAGACAGCCGCAATGGGGTTTTGTCGGCCAAAGGGGCGGGCTTGCGGGTTCTTGTGACGCCTTCGGCCTATACCGATACGGATAATTTCGATGATGCGGATTGGGTTATTCCCGATCTTACACGGGCAAATCTTCCGCCTGAATTGGCGTAAGGCGTGCGAACTCTGCTGAATTGTTGCAAAATCGCACTAGCCGGAGATAGCGCCGCCCTATAAAAAGGTGAGGCGCTGGGGGGCGTTATGTCAGGGATGACCGATGTCTCGTTTATTTGCCGCCTGTGCCTTTGCACTCTTTGCTTTGTTTTCCGCTTCTGTCGCTCTGGCGCAGACCGGAGATGCGCGTGTGCTTCTCGGGTATGGTCGCCTTGTTACCAACGACGCTCTTGTTGACGGTCAGGACCGTTGGCGCAGTGGTTCGGTGAGTTCAAGCCGGATTCGCGGATTTGCGTGGCAAGGACACCTGCCCGAGGCGTTTGGCGACATCATTGAATACCGTTTGATGGCCGAAACGATTGCCCCGGCAAATTTGGCGCGCCCCGCCGCGGGGGACCGCCCCTATTCTGGCGCATGGTCCCTTGGTGCCCATAGCTATTTTCAACGCCGCGGGTTTGAATTTGCGGTTGGCGGCGACCTTGTAATGACCGGCCCGCAATCGGGAATTGGGCAATTACAGTCGATATTTCATGATCTTATCGGTGTGCCTGTGCAATCTGCGACGGTAAAGGCCGGTCAAATTCCAAACGGTGTTCATCCGACTCTGGTGGTTGAAAGTGGCCGCACATTCGACATTGGCGGGCAGGCGAGCGTGCGGCCCTTTCTCGAGGGACGATTGGGGTCAGAAACCATTGTGCGCGCCGGTTTTGATATCAGTATAGGCCGGATCGGACGCGGGGAACTTCTGGTGCGCGATCCGGTAACCGGGCAAAGATATCGCACAATTCAGCAACCCGATACCGGAGTATCCTTTGTTCTTGGGGCCGATATCGCAAAGGTTGCCGATAGCATTTATTTGCCCTCTGCGCGCTATTCGTTGACCCCGTCACGCCAGAGGGTGCGCGCCGGTCTGCATTGGCAGGGTGACCGCGCCAGCACGTTTTACGGGGTGACATGGCTCGGCGAGGAATTTTCCGGGCAAAGCGAAGGCCAAATTCTTGGGTCCTTGCGGCTTAACCTTGATTTCTAACAAGAATTTCCAACAAAACTGCGGCAAATCTGATCAGATATTAGAAATTCGCCAAACGGGGCTTTTCAGAACGAATCGCCTCTGTTAACCTTATTGGTAATAAATAAGTCAAAAATGACTAAAAAAGACAGAGGCAGACATACAGGTTATGAAAACGGGCTTTCGAGGCACGTTTGTCATTTCATGGTCGCAGACAGAAGTGGACGGTTTAACAGCCGCTCCTTTACAGTCGCTTAATGTTGGGGCCGCGTGGTCCTGGCATGGGGAAGCTGTTCGGGTGGATGGTCCAGGTGAATTGCTGCGATTGGAACAGGCAGACGGAGAAGTAGATCTTCGCCGACGGGCGGTGCGCATGGTGCATCGGCTGGTTGGGGCGGCATTGAGTGACACCAGAAGTGGCAGGGCAAGGCGCCTTTTGGCGCGGGACATTGATCCTGCCAACGAACCGCTTATGGATGGTAGCTTTGTGGTCACGGACGGTGCCCAGAGTTATACCGTGACAGTGATTGAAGTGGGCGGTAATGCCCAGCCCCTGTTGATGTTTCTCGACGGGTATCCGCCACGCAATGCCGATCTTTGGATTGTGCATCAGGCGTTGGACAATATGATTTTCAACCCAAGAAGCCAAACCAGCGGCGGGGTGATTTGTTTCACTCCCGGCACGCGCATCCAGACACCGGATGGTCCGCGTCTTATCGAGGAATTGCGCGAGGGGGATCGGGTTCAAACCAAAGACAACGGCGCACAGGAAATTCTGTGGGTGGGCAGTCGGCGGATGACCGGCGCGCGCCTGTTTGCGATGCCGAAATTGCGGCCAATCCGGTTTCGTCCCGGGGCATTGGGTATCGAGCGGCCGGAGGCAGAATTGCTCGTGTCCCCGGAGCACCGGATGATTGTGCGCGGGAAGATTGCGCAAACGCTGTTTAATACGCCCGAGGTTCTGGTGGCGGCCAAGGATTTGGTAAACGGGCATAGTATTGCGGTGGATGCGATCCTCAAGGAGGTGACGTATATTCATCTTATGTTGCCGGATCATCAGATCATGTGGGCCAATGGCGTTGAAACCGAGAGCTTCCATCCGGCCAATACAGCGTTGAGCACTTTGGCGGAAAATGATCGGGCGCGGCTCTTGGCGCAGAGTCCCGAGCTTGAGTATGATCCACATGGATATGGGGCCTATGCGCGGCGCAATCTGTCCGCATCGGAAGCGGCGATTTTGACCCACGAGGCGGCGTAATTCAAAGGAGTGCCTTGCGGCACGCTTTATTGTGATTGGTGCGGGTTGCAGGCCTTGTTTTGTTGACTGAAACAGATGTGAAATAACTGTGTTGACTCTGGGTTCAGAGCGACTATAAGCGCGACTTCATTGGTGTTGGTGGTCCTCGCGAGAGGGTACCTGTCGGCCGCAAGGCAAAGGACAACGCCCTTCGTATATTTTTAGAAGGAGATCAGCCGTGACCAAACGCACCGCTGCCAAACATAAACTTGATCGCCGGATGGGTGAAAACATCTGGGGTCGTCCAAAGTCGCCTGTAAATCGTCGTGAATATGGTCCCGGCCAGCACGGTCAGCGCCGCAAGGCGAAGATTTCCGATTTTGGTATCCAGTTGCGCGCCAAGCAAAAACTGAAGGGTTACTATGGTGACCTCACCGAGAAACAATTCCGCCGTATTTATGGCGAAGCCGAGCGTGTAAAAGGCGATACAGGCGAGAACCTGATTGGTCTGCTGGAGCGCCGTCTGGATGCGGTTGTTTACCGTGCCAAATTTGTGCCGACCGTTTTTGCGGCCCGTCAATTCGTCAACCACGGCCATGTGACCGTGAACGGCCAGAAGGTGAATATCGCCTCTTACCGTGTGAAAGAAGGCGACGTTGTTGAAGTGCGTGAGCGCTCGAAACAAATGGCCGCCATCCTTGAAGCGACACAATTGCCAGAGCGCGATGTGCCGGATTACATGGAAGTTGACCACGCTAAATTGACCGCCACATTCGTGCGCACCCCAACATTGGGCGATGTGCCATATCCAGTGGTTATGGAGCCAAATCTGGTGGTGGAATTTTACGCGAAGAACTAATCTTCTTCGCCGATCCGATACCCTGTCAAATACCGAAAGGCCGTGCAATTTGCGCGGCCTTTTTGGGTTTTACAGATGGTTAGCGTGCCGCATGCAGAGGGGTGCGGCGGGGTTAAAGCGTGGTGCCCCATACTCTCTTAATGACTGGAGCGTCTCGCCATAAACATGTGATTCAGGTTTTTGGCGAGATGCTTTAACGAGGGGTTTTTCTGTGAGAACCGGTGTATGTTTCACGTATGTATTACGTATGGTTTTCATACATACGTTGGTGTGGATTTTGTCGGGTTAATCCGGCGCGGTGGCGCGTTGCGGAGCCTCCGGCGGGGATATTTGTGGAACAAAGATGCGATGTGTGCGGGTTGTTGGCGAAAGGGGTAATTGCGACGGTTAGAGTGGCAGGGCGCGCGCTTCGGCGATGGCCTCCATTGCGAAATAGGAAGTGACGCTATCCAGTTCTATGCCATCAATGAGGTGTTGATAAACGCGGTCATAGCCGGCCATATCTTCGGTTACGACCTTGAGTTGGTAATCGTAGTCGCCGGAGATGCGGTGGAAATCGACCACTTCGGGGATGGCCAGAACATGGCGGCGAAAACCGGCGAGCCAATCGGCGCTATGGTGGCGGGTGCGCAGCATTACAAACACCACCAGATCAAGGCCGAGTTTGTGGCGGTCGACCACTGCGCGCGACCCTTGCAATATGCCGGAGGCATTTAGGGCGCGCAGGCGGCGCCAGCAGGCATTTTGGGACATGCCAATTTTTTCGGCCAATTCGCGTTGTGACAGCGTAGCATCCTGTTGTAGCGCGGCGAGGATTTGGCGGTCAATATGATCTATATTTTTGTTACTCATTGGGCCAACTGACCCCAATAATACGCGAAAAGCAAGGCAACAAGGGAAGAATTCGCGCCGATATTGGGTCATACTGCCGTAAAACAGGAGACACCCCATGCCACTTTCGAAATTCCGCGATCAAATAACCACACCGGACCAATTGGCAACATTGCGTGCCGGCCTAATCGGGGAAGGGGTGATGATACCGGGGGCGGAGGGTGATGTGCCGTTGGTTTATGCCGATTATGTGGCGTCGGGGCGCGCGTTGCGCCAAGTCGAGGATTTTATCACCCACGAAGTTTTGCCGTATTATGCCAATAGCCATACCGAGGCGTCGTATTGTGGTGGGTATATGACCCGCTTGCGTGAAGATGCGCGGGGGGAAATTGCGCAATTGACCAATGCCGGTGACGATTGTGCGGTGATTTTTGCAGGATCGGGTGCGACTGCGGGATTGAACCGGTTGGTAACATTGCTTGGCGTGAATATGGCCAAGCGCGCGGTGGTTTTTGTCGGGCCATATGAACATCATTCCAATATTCTGCCGTGGCGGGAAAGCCGCGCCGAGGTTGTGGAAATTCCCGAAGCGGCGCATGGCGGGCCGGATCTTGAAGCGCTTGAGCGGGCGTTGGCCGACCATAAAGATGCGGATTTGAAAATTGGCAGTTTTTCGGCGGCATCCAATGTGACAGGGATCGAGACCGATGCCGATCCGGTGACGCGGGTTTTGAAACAGCACGGCGCATTGTCGGTGTGGGATTATGCCGGGGCGGGTCCGTATCTGGCGATTGATATGGAAGGCGGCGAGGGCGCGCAAAAGGATGCGGTGGTGATTTCGGCGCATAAATTTGCCGGTGGGCCGGCGGCGTCGGGGGTTTTGATTCTGCGCAAATCTGTTGTCAAAAGCGATGTGCCGAGTTGGCCGGGGGGCGGGACGGTATCGTTTGTGTCGCCTTGGCGGCATGATTATTCGCATGATCTTGCGACGCGGGAAGAAGCGGGGACGCCCAATATTATCGGTGATGTTCGGGCGGCCCTGGTTTTTATCGTCAAGGACGTTGTCGGAGTGGAGCGGATTGCAGAACGCGAGGCGCATTATATCAAAATGGCGCGTGCGGGGTGGCGGGACAATCCGCAAATCGAAATATTGGGAAATCCCGAGGCGCATCGGTTGGCGATTTTTTCGTTTCTTGTGCATGATGCATCGGGTGGGCCGGTTTCAGAGCAGCTCTTTACCCGTTTGTTGAGCAGTGTTTACGGGATTCAGGTGCGCGGTGGCTGTGCCTGTGCGGGACCATACGGGCATCGGTTGCTGCATATTGATCATACATTATCGGATCATTTGCGCGATGAGATACTGGCCGGGAACGGGATGCACAAACCGGGCTGGGTGCGGTTGAATTTCAGCTATTTGATGAGCGAGGAAACCGTGCGCTATATCATCGAGAGCGTGAACGCGTTGTCGCGCGATATTGCGAAATATGGTGATCAACATGACGCGCAAGAGATGGCGCAACAGGCCGTGGCCAGCGTGGTTTAGCGCCTATTGCATCTGGCCATGATGGATTGGGGCGGCTAGAACATTCCTTGAATAAAGGAGTGCCCGATATGGCGAACAAGATCACCCCGCAACCCGGAATATTGGATATTGCTGTCTATAAAGGCGGGCAATCGCATCTGGACGGGGTTTCGGATGTTCTCAAGCTGTCGTCAAACGAAAATCCGGCGGGACCGGGGGAAAAGGCGCGGGCGGCATTTGTGCGGGTTGCGGATCAATTGCACCGCTATCCATCGACCGATCATGGCGCATTGCGCGCGGCGATTGCGGAAATGCATGATCTGGATGCGGACCGGATTATTTGCGGGGTTGGCAGTGACGAAATCCTTGCGTTTCTGTGTCAGGCCTATGCCGGTCCGGGCGACGAGGTTTTGTATACCGAACACGGATTTGGGATGTATCGGATTTATGCAAGTTCGGTCGGGGCGACGCCGGTGGAGGTGGGTGAAACCGATCGTAGAATTGATGTGGATAAATTGCTTGCGGCCTGCACTGCGCGCACGCGCTTGGTTTTTATCGCTAATCCGGCCAATCCGACAGGCACGATGATTGATCGGGCGGCGATGGCGCGGTTGGCCGACGGATTGCCGGAGCAGGCGATACTGGTTCTCGACGGGGCCTATGCCGAATTTGCCGACGGGTATGATGGCGGGGCGGCATTGGTGGAAGCGCGCGAGAATGTGGTGATGACGCGCACATTTTCCAAATTGTATGGTTTGGGTGGATTGCGCGTTGGATGGGGCTATGGGCCGCATGAAATCATTGATGTTCTCAACCGGATCAAAGGGCCGTTCAATCTGTCTTCGCCGGCGTTGGAAACCGCATTGGCGGCGGTAAAGGACGTGGCGCATGTCGAAAAATGCCGAAGCGACAATGCGCGGATGCGGGAATGGTTGCGCAGTGCATTGGCCAAACACGGCGTGGCAAGCGACCCGTCGTATGCGAATTTCATACTGGCGGAATTCGGGTCAAAATCCGAGGCCGAGGCCTGTGATGACTTCCTCAAAACCCAAGGCATAATCGTGCGCCGCGTTGCGGGGTATAAATTACCACGGTTTTTGCGTATCACTGTCGGGGACGAGGCCGGATGCAGACGCGTGGCGCATGCCATCGGGAAATTCAAAGAGGGCGCAAAATGAGTGTTATTTATCAACGTGTTGCCCTAATTGGATTGGGGTTGATCGCCGGATCAATGGCATTGGCGATGCGGCGCGCCGGATTGGCGGGCGAAATCGTCGGCTATGCGCGCACCGCCGCAACCCGCGAAAAGGCGGCAGAAATCGGATTTTGTGACCATGTGTATGACAGCATTGGCGCAGCCGTTACCGGTGCCGATCTTGTGGTCTTATGCGTGCCGGTGGGTGTCATGGGGGCGTTGGCCGCCGAAATTGCACCGTATTTGGCCAAAGGGGCCACGGTTTCGGATGTGGGTTCGGTCAAACGGGCAGTGATTGATGCGGTTGGCCCGCATATCCCGGATGGCGTGCATTTTATACCGGCGCATCCGTTGGCTGGCACCGAAAAATCCGGACCAACGGCAGGGTTTGCAGAATTGTTTGACGGGCGTTGGTGTTTGATTGTGCCAGACGACGGGGCGGATGCCGCGGCGGTGGCAAAAATAGAATCGCTGTGGCAGGGAATGGGGTCAAAAACCGACCGGATGGAAGCGGATCATCATGATCGGGTGTTGGCGGTGACCTCGCATGCGCCGCATCTTATTGCCTATACGATGGTGGGGGTGGCCGATGATCTTGCGCGGGTGACCGATGCCGAAGTGATCAATTATTCCGCCGCCGGTTTTCGCGATTTCACCCGTATTGCTGCGTCGGATCCGACGATGTGGCGGGATGTGTTTTTGAACAACAAAGACGCCACACTTGAAATTCTGGGGCGCTTTACCGAGGAGTTATTTGCGCTGCAACGGGCTATTCGCAAGGGCGACGGCGCGCATTTGCATGACTATTTCACCCGCACAAGAGCGATCCGGCGCGGGATTATCGAAGCGGGGCAGGACACCGATGTTGCCGATTTCGGGCGGGTCCACGGGGAAAATCCTGGAGAAAGCACAGCGGAGGACAAATGATGAGATTTTTGGTTCTATTGAGTTTTGTTTTTGGGACCGCAGCGGCGGCAAACCCGCCTTTTACGTCCTTGCGACCCGTGACGCGGCCGGTGGTTCAAAGTGCTGCCGATCCGCAACCAACATCCCAACCGGCGGCGCGCGAACGGCGCGGGTTACTGGGGTTGTTACGGCCCAATAGCCGCCCGCCATCTGAACGCCGGTTAAGCCGCAAAGAGCGACGCGCGCGGGCCAAAGGCGGCGTGTGCGGGGATGTTGACATTCAAGGCGTCGAGATCGGGACCGTTCCGGCCAAACTGGTGGGGTGTGGCGTTGAAAATGCAGTGCGAGTGAGCGCGATTTCGGGGATCACACTAAGCCAGAAATCGGTGATGGATTGCACCACCGCGAAGGCATTAAAGACATGGATCGAAGACGGTATGCGCCCTTCGGTCAAGCGGCGCGGTGGCGGTGTTGTGTCGATCCGCGTGGCGGCGCATTACGCCTGTCGAACGCGCAACAACAAACCGGGTGCCAAAATTTCTGAACACGGGCGCGGGCGGGCGATTGATATTGCTGCATTTACATTAAGGAACGGCAGCACGATCAGCGTTCTTGACGGGTGGGGCAAGCGGCGCGACGGCAAGGTTTTGCGGCGGATGCACAAAGCGGCTTGTGGGCCGTTTGGCACGGTTCTCGGGCCGGATGCGGACAGGTATCACCGTGATCATTTTCATTTTGATACGGCGCGATATCGCAGCGGTAGTTACTGCAAATAGGGCCGCGTTAACGGATTTTAAAAAGTGGTCCCATGCCAAGCGGGATCGGCCCAAGCGACATTTGGCCGTTGTCAAAATCGAGACTGATATCAAGGGATTTGGGATTTCCCGCCAATTGCGAGATCAAGGACAGGCCAACCTCGAGCGTGTCGGCAAGGGATTGTGGCACGGTTTTTGAAGCCACCGCGAGGCGCAGGATTTCGCGCCAGTTGCGAGCTTTGATATCAATGCGACCCGTGGCATAGCCAAAAGCATCAATATCGAGATCCCCAGCGGCGTTGATTTCAAGCGTGCCCCAATGCATTTTGGCGAGCTTGAGTTGGATATTTGTGGGCTGCGGGCGGCGTTTTTCTATGGCGAAGCGATCCCAGGGCGCGTCAAAGGCGACGGTCATGTCAAAATCAAGGGCGGTCAGGGCGCGCGGCAATGAATCACCGGGATCAATCTGTAGCCGCCAAGGCGAGGCAGGCACCAGATCCTCGGCGGAAAGAGCAATTTTGTAGGTATCGGTTTGACCGGAAAGCCGTTGCAAGGCGCCATTAAGCGCGGTCATTTCGGTGGTGCCACCCGAGCGCGCGGTTATTTTCATGGTATCGGCTTCGAGAACGGCACGGGCGAGGGGCAAAGAGGTATCGGCATCGAAATTTGCCGAGGCGCGCATCTGCGTGGTGGAAATATCGTATTTGTCATAGGGTGTGGCGATGAGTTGGGTATGGGGCCAAACAGCGATAATATGATTTGGCCGATAACTCAGGGTGAGCAGTTGGAAAAATTCGGCCTCCCACGCAAGGCCGGTTTCGGGATCCCCAAGGGAAATACCGGAAAGAGTGGTGTCGAGGCGGTAAGGATACCCAAGCACGGAAATATCGGTGGTTTCGGCAATCCAGCCTTCGGAACGGCGGGCATCAAACCATGCGTTCAGGCCCGATTTTGTGGCAGTTGACGCAATCAACCAATAGGCAGACCACACCAGAACCAAACCCAAAACCACAATCGCCAATCGTTTCACGCGCCGCCCCTTTTCGCTTTGCTTTGAATGGTGTTTATAGGCGTTTTAACACAAAGGACCAGTGGCATGGCATTATGGGTGTTCGGGTATGGATCATTGGTCTGGAACCCCGGTTTTGAAGTCAAAGAACAGGCGATTGCGACGCTGCACGGGTTTGCGCGGTCATTTTGCATGCATTCGATCCACCATCGGGGAACGGTTGAAAATCCCGGGTTGGTTTTGGCGCTTGATCGTCATGAGGATGCGCTTTGTCAGGGGGTCGGGTTGCGGGTGCCCGAAGGCAACGAAGATGCGGTTGTGGCGTATTTGCGCGAACGTGAATTGATATCGTCGGCCTATATCGAGGCAACGGTTGATATTGCGTTGGCGGATGGGCGCGAGGTGCGCGCGCTTACCTATGTGATGGACACCGACCATGTTCAGTATTGCGGCGGCATGGCGTTGGAAAATCAGGCGCGGATTATTGCGGGAGCGGTCGGGGATCGTGGACCAAACACCGAATATTTGTTTAACACCGCGCAACATCTGGGGGAGTTGGGCATTGAGGACCCAGATATGGACTGGTTGGCGGCGCGGGTGCGGGATCTGGTTGCATAATCTCTTGGCTTGTCGGCAGTGAAGGATTAGAGTTTAGTCCTTATTGAGGCAAACCCAATTAGGCACAGGAAACGACCGATGGATCAACCCGATCGCACGGGAAATCAAACGGGAAACCAGATGGAACAACCCGAGGCCGCGCCTCAGTTTTCCCTCCCGTTTTTGCAACTTACCCAGATGCTTATTGCGCTGGGCGGGGCGGGTGCGGGTGTGGTTTTGGCATTGCCACGGGTGCTGCCGGTTTTCCTGACCAATCTATATCTCAACGGATTTATCCTTTTGGTGTTTGTTTTTGGCGTCGCGGCGACGTTTTGGCAGGTTTGGATGATGTTCAAATCGGTCAACTGGATCGTGGATTTTGCCGCCGAAGAAGACA
>JAUZRV010000100.1 GCA_030950105.1 Rhodobacterales bacterium
CTTGCATAGCGACCAAAATCTCGGTCATATTTGCGGCGGGTGATTTCAGTCCAAGCCATCGTGATCTCCTTCGAATCTTGTCAATCCGATTGAAACACAGCTTATTGAAATCACTCAATTAGTTTCCGATCAGCCTCTAAACACAGTCACCGGTAAACTGGACACTGGTAAACCGGGATTAACCGCGGGCTTTGATCACCTGTAACAATGGCAATATTGCCGACATATCCGGTCCGTGATCCATCCCGGTAAGCGCCTTGCGCAACGGCATAAACAACCCGCGCCCCTTGCGCCCCGTCGCAGCCTTAACCTCGGTCGTCCACGCTTTCCAGGTGCCGCCATCCAGCGGTCCTTCCGGCAATAATGCCATGGCTTGTTCTACAAATTCCGCATCTTCCGGCGCAATCACCGGCGCGACCCCTTGGGAAAACAGCCCCCACCACGCCCCGAGATCGGCACGCGTTGTGATGTTTTCACGGGTCACTTCCCAAAATTGCTCTGCCAATTCATCCGGCACGCCAAGTGCGGCAATATCCGCCGCCACATCCGAAACATCTAGGGTATGCAAATACTTGGCCGTCAAAGGAAACAGATCTTCAACATCGAATTTGGTCGGATGCGCCCCGAAATGGTCAATTTCAAACCCCTCAGCCACGTCCTTGAGAGTTCCAAACACTTCAATCGGATCACTTGACCCAAGCCGCGCCATCATCGACAAAAGCGCCATCGGTTCAACCCCGCGTTCGCGCAAATCGCGCAACGCCAGGGTGCCCAACCGTTTGGACAGCGCCTCGCCCTGCGGACCCGTCAAAAGCGAGTGATGCGCAAATTCCGGCGTCTGAAACCCGAGCGCCTGCATGATCTGGATTTGCGTGGCGGTATTGGTCACATGATCCGCACCACGCACTACATGGCTCACGCCCATATCGGTGTCATCCACCACGGACGCCAACGTATAAAGCACCTGCCCGTCGGCACGGATCAACACCGGATCCGAGAGGCTTGCCGCATCAATCGACACATCACCAATGATGCCGTCGGTCCATTCAATCCGCGTATGGTCAAGTTTGAACCGCCAATACCCCTGACGGGTTTTGCGCAATTCGTCCTTTTCCGCCTCGGATAACGCAAGCGCGGCCCGATCATAGACCGGCGGTTTGCCCATATTAAGCTGTTTCTTGCGCTTGAGATCAAGTTCGACAGGCGTCTCGAAACACTCGTAAAACCGGCCAATCTCGCGCAGTTTATCGGCAGCCGCGGCGTAACGCTCCAACCGCTCTGACTGGCGCTGGATCCGGTCCCATTTCAGGCCAAGCCAAGTCAGGTCTTCCTTGATCGCATCGACATATTCTTCTTTTGAACGCTCGGGATCGGTGTCGTCAATCCGCAGGATAAATTCCCCGCCCGATTTCGCGGCAATCAGATAGTTGAATAGCGCCGTGCGCAGATTTCCAACATGGATATATCCGGTGGGTGACGGTGCAAAACGGGTGGTAAAATGCGTGGTTGTCATGTGAATTCTCCTGCTTCCCTGTGCTTTTTCATATGCACGCGGTTTTGTCCAACAAAACTGCCTACTGTTTGTTTGCATCCCCAAATCCCCCCCGGCGCCCGAACGGAACACACCGGCAAAAATTCCGCACCCTATTCACAAAATATTCGCATGCAGGCTTCATAACTTCTATGAGAATAATTCACCGGGAATACCGGAAAAAGTTGTTATAGGTCGGTGGCGCTACGGGCGATGTCGCAATTCTGATAGTCGGGATGCGACAAATTGGCGAAAGCTAGGAAAACGATACCGGCAATTCACATGTTGCCCACTATGAGGAACAGGCCAAATGTCTGACGACCAAGAAGACGACATCATCCTTGCGGATCTGAGCGACGACGAATTGGTCGAACAGATGTTTGACGACCTCTATGATGGTATGCGCGACGAAATCGAGGAAGGCGTTAAAATCCTCCTTGGCCGTGATTGGATGCCCTACGATGTTCTGACCAAGGCGCTGGTTGCCGGTATGACCATCGTTGGCGCCGATTTCCGCGATGGTATCCTGTTTGTGCCCGAAGTTCTGTTGGCCGCCAACGCGATGAAGGGTGGCATGGCCATTCTCAAACCGCTGTTGGCCGCAACGGGGGCGCCGCGGGTTGGCAAAATGGTCATTGGCAC
Source organism: Rhodobacterales bacterium (assembly GCA_030950105.1). Taxonomy (GTDB): domain Bacteria; phylum Pseudomonadota; class Alphaproteobacteria; order Rhodobacterales; family Rhodobacteraceae; genus JAUZRV01. Next base: position 2,174 of record JAUZRV010000100.1, read on the forward strand.
CGTCAAGGGCGACATCCACGACATCGGCAAGAACCTTGTTTCGATGATGATGGAAGGCGCGGGTTTTGAGGTTGTCGATCTTGGCATCAACAATCCGGTCGAAAATTACCTTGAGGCGATCGTTAAAGAGGAGGCCGATATTCTTGGCATGTCCGCCCTGCTCACCACCACCATGCCCTATATGAAAGTGGTGATTGATACGCTGGTCGAAAAAGGTATGCGCGACGACTATATCGTTCTGGTTGGTGGTGCGCCGCTAAACGAAGAATTTGGCAAGGCCGTGGGCGCAGATGCCTATTGCCGTGATGCCGCGGTTGCGGTGGAAACAGCCAAGGAATTTATGGCGCGCAAGCATAATATGCTGGCGGCCGGTTAGAAACCTACATGTTGCAATTCTGACGGCCCGCCCATGTCATTGTGCGGGCCGTTTGCGTTTTGAAAGTGCGGAAATAATGCCTGTTCCAAGTGATGAAAACCTGATGGTAGACGGCCTTGCGCTTGCGTCCGCAAAGGGCCGGATCCTGCTGATTGCATGTGGTGCTCTGGCTCGGGAAATACTTGACCTTAAGGCCGCAAACCATTGGAATCACATGGATTTAACCTGTCTTCCTGCCAATTTACACCTGTATCCAGAGCGCATAACAGACGCCGTCACCAAGGCCGTCCATAAACACCGTGCAGATTATGAAACCATCTTTGTGGTCTATGCCGATTGCGGCACGGGTGGTTTGCTAAAAGCGCAATGTGATCGTCTTGGCGTCGAGATGGTGCAAGGCCCGCATTGCTATAGTTTTTTTGAGGGTAATCAACGGTTTGCAAGCCATAGTGAAGATGAAATTACCGCCTTTTACCTCACCGATTTTCTGGTGCGCCAATTCGATGCTTTCGTGTGGAAACCCATGGGACTGGACCGCCATCCAGAGTTGCGCGATATGTATTTTGGCAATTACGAAAAGCTGGTTTATCAGGCCCAAACCGATGACCCCGCCCTTACCGTAAAGGCGCAAGAGGCGGCAAAACGGCTTGGCCTGGCGTTTGAGCGGCGTCAAACCGGCTATGGCGATCTGGCGACAACATTGATGGATGTGGCGAAAAAAAGCGACTAAAACCGCCCGTATCACAGCAAAATCCGGTTATGGATAACATTTGTTTCGCGTGCATACGTTGTGCCGCATAATGCGGTTATCCTGCGGCTTCACTACTTACGATGCGAATCCGTTCGATCATTGCGCGCAACCCGTTTGAACGCTGCGCCGATAGATGATCATTCAGGCCAAGACGCGCCAATTCCCCACCGGCATCCACCGCGGCCACCTCGCCCACCGGCAACCCGTCATAAAGCGCAAATAGGACCGCGATCAGACCGCGCACGATCATCGCATCGCTATCGCCCTGAAACGAGAAAACCCCGTCGGCAATACGAGGATGCAGCCAGACCTGACTGGAACAGCCGTGCACTTTGGTGGTGTCCACCTTAAAGGCGTCCTCGAGCGGCGGCATCGCCTTGCCCATGTCGATCACATGGCGATAACGGTCTTCCCAATCTTCCAGAAATTCGAAATCTTCGACAATTTCTTCAAATGCAGTGCTTGCCATGGTCGGCCCTTTCCAATGCGCCCAAAGATGCGGGTTGGCGCGCTGTCTGATACGCATTGTGCAACAAAAGGTCCAGCGCCACGTTTGAGTCTTGCGAGATGTCTTTTCAACCTCGCCGCAATAGGGTAATCGGGAACAAAGCAATAAGGGCGACAGATATGGGAAAATTTTCCACAACAGGTTTGATAGCACCTCTTTTGGTCTCGACGTTGGTTCTTGCGGGGTGCGGCAATTCACGTCTCAACCCGTTCAACTGGTTTGGCCGCTCGCAAAATGAAGTCGTGGAACAATCGACAAATCCGTTGATCCCGACCCGTCAGGGTTTCAAACGGCGCGAGGCCGTCTATAACGGCCGCACCGTCGACCAGATCACCGGATTGGTGATTGAGCGGGTCCCCGGCGGTGCGATGATCCGGGTTACCGGCCTTGCCGCGACACAAGGATCGTATGATGTGCTTATCGAACCGGAAAACGATGACGAATTGCCCGTCAAAGGCGTGTTGACCTATACGCTCAAGGCGCGTTTACCCGCGCGCCCGCAAGGCCCCGCCGCCACTCGCGAGATCGTCGCGGCACATTTCGTCACCGATCAACAATTGGAAGGCGTGCGCAGCATCCGTGTACTCGGTGCGAGAAACGCCCGTTCGGTGCGCCGCAGATAACGTGCATTTCACGGTCGTCTTGACGCAAAAATTCGGCCGCAATACACCCGTAACATGTTGATATTACATAGGAATTACGGAACTTTAAAGGTCAACCGTCACCACGGAATTTCCCTGAACGGCCAACCCTATTTTACCGTCACACAGAAGTAGCGCGGCCTCGCCAAAGGCCTCGCGACGCCAACCGGACAGAGCCGGAATATCGCGTAATCCCGCCGCCAGAGCATCAAGATCGGCAGAGGATGCAATCAGTTTGCTGGCCACGCCAACGCTTTCTACCTTGGCCTTTAACAGCACCCGCAACATATCGGCCAAGGCCGGGTTAACCTGCAATTTCTCGCGGGATTTCGGGGCACGTGGAAAATTGGCCTCGGGCAATTCAAGACCCGCTTTGACCGCTGCCAAAATACCATCGGCAATATCACCGCGCCGCGCGTCGCGTAAAAGCAACCTTGAGCGACCCAAATCCTGCATGTTTTTGGGCTTGGTCGAAGCCAGTTCAACCATGGCGTCGTCTTTATACACACGGTTGCGCGGGATATTGCGGCTCTGGGCGTGGGCTTCACGAAACGCCGCAAGCTGTTGTAATATCGCAAGAAAACGGCCAGAATTGGTGCGGGTCTTCACCCGTTTCCATGCGTTTCCAGGAAGGATTGTATAGGTGTCGGGACTTGTCAGGATTTCAAGTTCCTCACGCACCCATGCTTCTCGGCCCGATTTCTGGAGCTGCGCAGACAGATGTTCGTAAATCACCCGCAAATGGGTGACATCGCCAAGCGCATAGGTTTTTTGCGCATCCGAGAGCGGACGGCGCGACCAATCGGTAAACCGCGAAGATTTATCAAGCGGTTGATGGGCGATTTTGCGCACCAATGTTTCGTATCCGGCCTGATCGCCATAGCCGCACACCATCGCGGCCACTTGGGTATCAAACAACGGATCCGGAAAAACCTGCGCATCGACAAAGAAAATTTCGAGATCCTGACGCGCGGCATGAAATACTTTGACAACCGAGGTATCGCGAAACAATTCGTATAGCGGCTCCATCGAGAGACCATCGGCAAGCGGATCAACCAGAACAGCATTTTCTTCGGTGCTGCCAGACCCCGCGACCGGCATCGCCATCTGAAGCAGGCAAAGCTTGGAATAATAAGTGCGTTCGCGCAAAAATTCGGTGTCGAGGGTGACATAGTCGTGGGTGCGTGCCTCGGCACAAAATTCGGCGAGGTCCTGGGTCGTTGTAAGAGTTCTCATTCGATCCGTTTCAATTATTCTGCGGCTTGTCACCGCACGGTTTCTAATTGCGATAGGCTACTCGCTCTGGTTAGTAATTGCGAGGCATAAAGCCCGGACTTATTTACGCGACGCAAATTGCCGCAAGGCCACAGGGTAGAGGCGGTGTTCTTCCACAAGCACACGCGCGGCAAGATCATCGGCGGTATCATCGGGCAGAATTGGCACTTCGCTCTGGCCAAGGATCGGACCATCATCAAGCGCTGGCGTCACCAGATGCACCGAACACCCCGCGGTTTCATCACCCGCAGCAAGGGCGCGCGCATGGGTGTGCAGACCTTTGTATTTGGGCAATAGGGACGGGTGGATATTAAGTATTTTGCCCTGCCATTGCCCGACAAATGCGGCGCTAAGCACCCGCATGAAACCGGCAAGGCAAATGATATCAGGGGTATAAAGCAATAGCTGTGCGTGCAATTCCGCCTCGAAATCGGTGCGACTGTCATAGGCGCGGTGATCGACAGAAAACGTCGGTATTCCAAGGGCTTCGGCTTTGGCCAACCCGCCCGCAGTTGCGCTATTTGCCCCAACAACAACCGCCCGCGCAGGATGATCGCCCACCATCGATTCCACAAGTTTGACCATATTCGAGCCGCCCCCCGAAATCAGGATGGCAACCCGTATGGGGGCGGTTCTTTTCACAACAGAGCGCCGCGATACCGCACCCCTGCCCCGTCGCTTACGACCCCGAGACGTGCCACCTTTTCACCAGAATCGGTGAGCAAAGTTTCAAGTGCGTCGGCCTGTTGGGCGTCCACAACCGCGATCATTCCAATGCCGCAGTTAAACGTTTTGAGTATCTCGGCCTCGGCCATATCGCCGGTTTTGGCAAGCCATTTGAAAACACCCGGAAGATCCCAGGCATCAAGATCAATGTCAGCACCAAGATCGTCGGGCAAAACCCGCGGCAAATTCTCGGTCAAACCGCCTCCGGTGATGTGGGCCAGCGCATGAACACCCCCAGCGCGAATCGCAGCCAGAGTTTGCGTCACATAAAGCCGCGTCGGCGTGAGCAGTGCAGCGCCCAATGTCCCCGTTTGCCAAGGACAATCGTCGCCCCAGCCAAGCCCCGAAACCTCGACCAGTTTACGCACCAGAGAATAGCCGTTGGAATGGACGCCGTCACTGCCCAACCCCAAAAGAACATCGCCCGCTTTGACCCCCGAAGGGAGCGTTGCGCCGCGTTCCATTGCCCCGACAGAAAAACCCGCGAGGTCGAAATCACCGCCTTCATACATGCCCGGCATTTCGGCGGTTTCGCCCCCAATCAACGCACAGTTCGAACGCACACAGCCCTCGGCTATGCCTTCGATGATGCGGGCGGCGCTCTCGATGTCGAGCTTGCCAGTGGCAAAATAATCGAGGAAAAACAAAGGTTCCGCCCCTTGGCACACCAGATCGTTCACGCACATCGCCACCAGATCAATACCGACACCGCCGACTTCTCCGGTATCAATTGCAATGCGTAATTTGGTGCCGACCCCGTCGGTCGCCGCCACCAGAACCGGATCAACATACCCTGCGCCCTTGAGGTCGAACAACGCCCCAAAACCGCCCAATCCTGCCATCACTCCGGCACGGTTGGTGCGTTTGGCCGCCGGTTTGATTCGCTCGACAAGTGCGTTGCCCGCGTCGATATCAACGCCCGCGTCCGAATAGGTTATTCCTTTTGAATTTGCGTTAGAAATGTCGCTCATGATTGGCCCAATCTGTCATGCGGTATCCACGTGCAGCCCCTAGCCCATCAATGGCTTTAGGGCAACGAAAAAGCCGCAAAATCGCTTGACGGCGCCGCCCTGTCTGCTAGCACGGGCCTAGGCGGGCCTGTAGCTCAGTTGGTTAGAGCAGAGCGCTCATAACGCTTTGGTCGTAGGTTCGAGTCCTACCGGGCCTACCAACGCTTTAAAATATGTTTATTTTCAAGTCGTTGCTGCAAAGATGTCCCATCTAAATTTTAGCTTGGGACACCTTGACCCAATATATTCGACTTCCCGCGCCATCCAAACACACCGCCACCATGTTCGAAAACCGCGATTTCCTGACATGCAAATTTCTTATGTCAAAAAAAGCCGGGTATTTTTAACATATCAAAGCGCGTCACCCTCTGGCGGTAAGACTTCGGGTACCTCCGGACAGTATTCCGACATGCTTGGCAATTGCGCCCGACCGCATGCGAAACAGGATGACGTCGCCGGTGCAGTCGGCCCATATCTGATGGTGTTATTGGTCAACAGCGCCCTGACCGCCGCCAGAGGACCCTGCGCCTAGCGCGCCGCCTGACACGCCTCGTCACAATGATCTTGTGCTACCGCCATTCCGGTGGTTATCCCCGCTAACGCTATGGGGAGAAGGGGTAATCCCCCCATTTTTGATGGGGTCCGCTTGTAGAATTACGCGGCCATTTTCAGTTTCATAGCAGGGGTGATCCCGCCGATACCCATGTTGGGGCGGTCGTTGTTGTATGTCCAGAGCCAATCTGTGGCCTGTTCCTG
>JAUZRV010000101.1 GCA_030950105.1 Rhodobacterales bacterium
CGCGCGGATCAGGAACCTGACGTAAAACTGATCGAACTGAAATCAAGATAATAACCTCCGGGCCTGACGTTCAGAACAAAGATTCATATACCCCTATGATTTGCAACAACTTTCTAACCTTCAGTAAATCGCCCTGTGCACGTAATACATACGTTTACCGTACGTGGTTTTTTCGCCAATTTTGGCCCGTCAAAAAAAACGCCCGCTCAAATCCGAGCGGGCGTTTTGCGGTAAATTCGTATTTGGTTTAGACGCTAATTGCTTAGCGGCGCAGACCGAGGCGTTTGATAAGGTCCGTATAACGGGCTTCTTCTTTAGCCTTGAGATAATCGAGCAACTTACGACGACGGGCAACCATTTTCAAAAGACCACGACGACCGTGGTTGTCTTTTTTGTGGGTTTTGAAATGCTCTGTCAGTGTCGCGATACGCGAAGAAAGAATTGCAACCTGCACTTCGGGGGAACCGGTGTCGCCCTCTTTGGTGCCGAATTCTTTCATTACTTTTGCTTTGGCTTCAATCGTGATCGACATCGGGATCTCCTTTTATAAAAGGGTTGAGGGCGCAGGCCGGGATGTCGTCCAGCAAGGTCCTATAGAGATATCCACCCGACAAACATCAGGCGATGGGCGCGTATAGAAAGATTCTCTCCAAAAGGAAAGCGGAATTCTATCACCCGTATTGGAAATCCATTTTCACCAATTGGAAAATCGCAGTGTGGTCAGGTAAACCCAGATAAAACAACGGCTTCTACCGCTAAGCCGCAAGCATACCTTCCAACGCGGCACTTTGCGCGACCAACGAAACCGAGTTGACATCAGGCGCGATGGTGCCGGTGACGGCGGCGATTTGCACACCGTTCAACACCATATGCCATAGATCGGCAACCTCTGTGTCGGCCACGATTTCAACAACCGGATCAATGCCAGTTGTATCGTCATAAACCACCACAAGCATATCTTCGGACCCGTTGAAATCGGTAATCTCGGCCTCGCCACCGCCTTCTATCCAGTCGCCCAAAACCATCGTATCGGCCCCGGCACCACCCGTCAGAATATCATGCTGCCCCGCGATCAGAATATCGTCATTGCCGCCACCATTCAGGTAATCGCGCCCGTCAATATCGTCGATACCATCGCCCCCATCGGCATCCACAATCCCGTTGAGATAATCATTACCCCAGCCGCCAAACAGTGTATCCGCGCCCAGACCGCCAACAAGTTCGTCGTCCCCGTTGCCCGCATTAATTCCGTCGTCTCCCGCGCCGCCATCAAGCGTATCATTGCCAAGGCTGGCTTCAAGCGTATCATCCCCCGCACCACCGTTCAGGCTATCATCGCCCTCCCCGCCATACAGATCATCGTCGCCCGCACCGCCCATCAATGTGTCGTTGCCCGCATCGCCCTGCAACCGATCGTCGCCCGCGCCGCCATCAAGAAAATCATCGCCCTCGGCACCAAACAACCTGTCGAGACCCGCACCGCCGGTCACAGTATCATCGCCCGCATAGCCATTGAGTTGACCATTTCCTTCGGTGCTGTCGATCATATTATCGTCGGCGTCACCGGGTATGATGGTGCCGATATCCATCACCGTGGTATCTTCGGTCAACTGCGCGTCTTCTGTAGAATCGTCTAACTCATCGGGCTCGTCCGAGCCGATAAAAACCGTTGCACCGACGATCATCACGCCTAACAAACCCGCAAGCAATAACATGGCATTAACCCTACAAAAACGCGCCCATCCGGATAGTATCAAAACCGCCATTTGGGTCAAACGAAAACCCCTCACAAGGTTAACGCGGACTACACTCTATTCTTCGGGGCCAAGCCAAATATATGCGCCACGATCTCGCCTGCACATGCCCCAACCGTTATTTAAGTTTCTCGATTTCCTCGACAATCTGCGCCGCCCATTCCCCGATGATCGGCAGGAATTCGAATTGCGACACCCACCACGCCAACAAAGACACAAGGATTGTCGCCCCGATGACCGACCCAAGGCCGAATGCCAAACCGCGCATGAATTGAAACAGGATCAACCGCCAGATCGAATTATGAATCCGCACAAAACGGTGCTGGTTCAGCTTTTCAAGTTCACCGGAAAGCCGCGCAATCTCGGATTTAACCACATCAATATCATCGCTCATAATCAGTTAAACCTTTGAAATTCAAACCGTTTGCAGGCCGATGTCGCCCCATAGTTCCGGCTGTTGTGCGTAGGCAATATAAAGCGGATGTTTGGGATGGCCATGTTTGGTCAACCCGAGGTGATAAATATCGTGCCCCGTCGCCGCGAGCAGCCGCGTGATAATCGCGCCCTGATCACGGTGTTCGCCATGCGCGCCCCATCCGGCAACAATCTGATCGGCCCAAACACAACCCTCGGAAATAGTTTGATTATTAAGCGGTCCCACCGGATCCCCCGCCGCCCGCATGGCGCGTGGATCGGTGTCACGCCAGGCAAAAATATTGGTCACCCGAAAGGCGCCGAACCCCAAGGTGCGCGCACGTCGTTCACAACGTTCCACCGTCGGGTCGTTCTGCACCTCGGTCGCGGTCGACGGGTTGAGCATCACAAACAATACCTTGCGCCCCGCCGGATCCCACGTGCGGGTTAACGAATACCGGTATTTTTCACAGTCCGAATAGACCGCGGTCGAGGGCGCATCGCCCTTGGTATGGGTGCGGGTAATCATAAATCGGTTGTGGCCGCAGCGTGAAAAAATTGCAAGCCACTCCTGCGACCCCACATTATATGCCAATGCGCAGCCCAAATGGAAACAACTGCCCAAGCCGCTGATTACCGGGTTAGAAACGGAAACAGTTGAAAAAAACACTTCCCCCCTGCATCTGTCGCTATAGTGCGTCAAGAATGTGAGGAGTTTTGAATGTTAACTTTGATGGCTTTGTTGGGTTTGATAATGACGGGTTTCGCCGTTGAGTAGGCGATTGATGCGTTTGATGATGAACCGGACGACACCGACGAATCCGATCCCGATACCTGTGGTTGATCCTGTAACGGATCCAATATCGCCCTCGGCCATCGAAGGCACGCAGAATACCGATGACCTTTTGACCGGTAGCGCCAATAACGACACGATCATCGGCAATGAAACCGATGCAGACACTTTGGCTGGCGGTGCAGGCGATGACGTTCTGACGCTCCTTCATGGTAATACCGGCATCGGCGGCGAAGGTGCCGACACCTTTGTTATGGACCAAGACGATACCTTAAGATTCTCCCCCGCGCATACCTCTATCCAAATTGATGATTTTGAAGTGGGCGTAGACACCCTTGAAATTCAACACGAAGTTAGATTTGGCGCTCATGTGCAGCCGCATATCACTGTCATCGAAGGTGCCAATACGATCTTGCAAATTCGCGACAATGCCAATCCCGATTCCGTTGTATTCGATGAAGTCGTACTTACCGGAACCACCGGATTTTCGGTGGATGATCTCGCCATTACCCTTGTTGATGGCAACGGCACCCCAATCTCGACAACGGTGCCAAGCCTGTCCTTTGCCACACACCAAGGCACCGATGGCGACGACGTGATGTCCCTTATCGGCCCAAATACCCTCCATCAAGTTTCTTCCGGCGAAGGCGATGATACCGTGGTTAGTCATTCGGCCATCGTCACGGTTGATCTTGGCGACGGGGATGACGATTATTACGGCAATCAAACCCTGCCCGATGGATATGTCCATGACACCACCGAAAACGGCGTTCACGGCGAAGATTATTTTGCGGTCGAGATCGTCGATGGTGGTGCCGGTAACGACACCATCGTTTCGGGCAACAGCAATAGCCGCATTGATGGCGGCGACGGCAACGATATGATTGATATTCTGGCCCATAATTACGAAGTTGATGGCGGCGCTGGTGACGACCGGATTTCGATTGGCCCGAACAGCCACGGCACGGCTCATGGTGGTGACGGTGACGATCTCATCCTCGGAGGCAGTGGCGACGACAGGCTTTTTGGGGATCGAGGCGATGACGTCCTACGTGGCGGCGGTGGCGATGATGTGCTCAGGTCAGGATTGGGGCAAGATCAACTATATGGCGGCGACGGTGATGACCGTTTTAAATTCAGCGAGGGCGACACAGCCACCGGCGGCAATGGCGCGGATCGTTTCTATGCCTTCAGAAACGAAGACGGCGGTGGCCCCATTGCCCCGCGCATCACCGATTTCGAGGCGGACATTGACCAAGTGGAACTTGAACTCGCCCCGCCCTCCTCCGCCTCACATAGCATCACCAATGTCGACGTCACCTATGACGCAACCACTGATGAAACCAGTATTTATGCCGATGGTGTGCTGTCACTGGTCATGGAGGGTGACAATACCGGCCTGAACATCGCGTTTACCAACACACAACCCGAAGACTTCGGCGGCGCACCGCGTTTCGGGTATCATGATCTAGGGAAAGTCTGAACAACGGGGACTTTGCTGCGTCTAGAATGCCGATCGCCGCTCGAATTTACGACACCAGCCTTTTTGTGACCGCTTTCGCGACTGTTTTACCCCGCTCCCCTGATTTCAGGCAGACTCCGCCCTCAAGCATCTTCGCGCGAGGTAGAGGTTGGCGAGCGCCAT
>JAUZRV010000102.1 GCA_030950105.1 Rhodobacterales bacterium
AAGCATTGCCCTGCCGACCGCCTGTCCGCACCGGGAAACGCTGGTCTCGATGATGGGGAGTATCAATGCTCAAAGCCCATGAGCAACGCCGCATCAGCCGCCCGAACACCCCCAGATATCAACCTTCAACGCACACTCTAAACTCAGTTAAAACGCCGCCGTCAACCCGGCCGATCCAGTGCGCCGGAAGGAAATACCCGGAGGCTGATGAATAATTCGGGCTAGAAAAGCCCCCGTATGGGAAGCCCTTTCTCATCCTTCTCTCAACGACCTACTGCCGCACCAAATCCGACAGCGCCGCATCCTCCACCGCCCAAATCTGCAACGCATCACGTATTCCATCGGCCATGCTTGCCCGCCATTCGGGGTTGCGCAGATTTTTCAGATCGCGCGGCGACGACATAAACCCGACCTCGATCAACACCGATGCAATATCCGCCGCCTTAAGCACCGAAAACCCGCCCGAACGCCGCGGTTTGTTGTTCATTGGGCCACCTGCGGCCCGCATTGCCTCGACCAGGTTTTGCGCCAATCTGTCGCTGCGCGGTTGGGTCTCTTGGCGCGCCAGATCCAGCAACACACCGGCCACCACATCATCCGCCCCCCTCAAATCCACCCCGGCAAGGATATCGGCCCGGTCATGGCGCTCGGCCAGTTTTTCACTGGCGGCATCGCTGGCAGCCTCCGAAAGTGTATGGATTATCGCCCCGTTTGCCTGCCCCTGCCCCTCGGCCAGAACATCGGCATGCAGCGAAATAAGCACATGCGCCCCCACCGAATGGGCAATCGCAATCCGCCGCTCGAGCGCGACAAAAACATCTTCGTCGCGGGTCATAACCACCTCGACCCCACCGGCGCGCAACAAGGTTTCGCGAATTTCACGCGCAAACGTCAGCATCAGATCCTTTTCAACAACGCCCGACCGTTCCGCCCCCGGATCAATCCCGCCATGCCCCGCATCAAGCACCACAATCAACGGACCTTGGCCAAAACGCGCGCCCGCGTCGCGCCCCACACCTGTAGGGTCTGGCAAATCCCAGTTCGGATCAATTGGCGCGCCCGACAATCTTTTGAATTCTTCATCTGATGCAGGTCCAAGAGCCACTTTTAGACGGGCCTGACCGGTTTCTTGATCCACCCGCAATCCCGCCTGTTCCACCACCATCGGTCCGGCAAGATCAATCACCATGCGCGACCACCCAGGGCGATAAACCCCAAATCGCACGTCGCGCGCCCGCCCCTTGGCAAGCAGCGCTTCGGCGCTTACTCCGGCCCAGTCGATCTCGCGGAAATCCATCACCAAACGCGCCGGATCATACAGGGTAAACACGCGGTAAGGCACGCCTTGCGACAGGGCAAGATCGACCACTATACCACGCCTTTGATCCCTGATTTGGCTTTCCCGCATATCAATGCGCGCCAATGCGGTGAAATCCTGTGTTTGCGCCATCGGTTCCGACACCAACAGGCCCCAAACCGCCACCGCAAACGCCACCACAAGCGCCACAGGCCTGCACAAGTTCACAACAACACGCATATCCCGCAATTCCCCAATCTTATTTTCCCCTAGTCTGCCCTATTTGCCCCGCAATAAACAGGCCCAGCCGCCACTTAAGCAGCGTTTCTTTGCCGCTATGACAAAGAGGTCTTGCCCTGCCTGCGCCAATCTCCCTATGTTTCAGCCTTGTGATACATATGTGAAACATAGAAATCGTTAGGGGGATATGTGCCCATTTACCGTTCCTGTATCGCCCTGATCCTGCTCGGGGTCGCTCTCGTGACCTTCCCCTTTGCGGCGGCATCCGCCAAAGGTCTGTTGCGCGATCCAGACATTGAATACGGCCTCTCGAAACTCGCAGCACCTGTGCTCAAGGCGGCGGGCCTATCGCCCACAAGGGTCAAGGTTCTGGTGATCGAGGACTATACCCTTAATGCGTTTGTCACCGATAACGCCCATATATTCATCCACTCCGGCCTTATTCTAAAGCTTAAAACCGCGGCTGAATTGCAGGCGGTGATTGCCCATGAAGCCGCCCATATTGCCAACGGGCATTTGGGGCGACGCGCCGGAAACGCGCGCACGGCCCGCACGGTGAGCGGCCTTGGCATTGCTCTTGCGCTTGCTGCCGCGGCCGCAGGTCAAAGCGAAGCCGCGGGCGGGATCGGCATTGGAATTGCCAATTCGGCGCAACGGGTGTTTCTGTCGCATACCCGCGCCGAAGAAGGATCCGCCGATCAATCGGGCCTGCGTTATCTGGCGCGTTCCGGCATTGACCCACAAGGTATGGTGGATGTGCTTGACATTTTTCGCGGTCAGGAAGCACTGTCTTCGGCGCGTCAGGATCCTTACGCCCGCAGTCATCCCCTCACCCGCGACCGCATCCGCACGGTGCAGGGTCTTGCCGGTCGCCTACGCCGGAAAAACCCGCGAAAATCCCGACTATGACTATTGGTTTGCCCGCACCAAAGGCAAACTTTCGGCCTTTATTCGCGCCCCGAAATGGACCCTGCGCAGGGCGGGTGAAGGACCGACAAAAGACATCGCATTGATGCGTCAGGCGATCGCCTATCACCGCCAAAGCAAAACCGGCAAGGCCATCGCCGCGATGAACAAACTGATTGCGATGCGCCCGAAGGATCCGTATTTGCACGAACTACAGGGGCAGATATTGCTTGAAAGCCGCAAATTTTCCGCCGCCCTTGCGGCCTATAAACGTGCGGTGGCCTTGGCCCCCAATCATGCGCTTATCCTTGGCAGTTACGGCCATGCGCTTGTGGTGTCAGGCAATCAACGTGCCGCTCTCGAGGTTCTTGAAAAATCACGTTCGCGTGACTTTCGTAATCCGCGCGTGCTGCGCGATCTTGCCGCCGCCTATGCGCAAACCAATCAAATGGGCCTCGCCAGCCTTGTAACCGCCGAACGCTATGCGCTTTTGGGGCGGTTGAAAGATGCGGGGATTCAGGCAAAACGCGCCTCGGGCCTTTTGCCGCGTGGTTCTGGAGGTTGGCAACGGGCGCAAGATGTGGTTTCAGCGGCGCGCAATGCCGAATAATCCGAAAACCGATGCAAAATTGGAGAGACCCTTATAATGAAACGCCTGTTTGTCGCCGCAATTGCGGCATTTACCATGACCACGTCCGCCTTTGCCCTCGATATTACCGCGATGAACGACGATGAACGCGCCGCGTTTCGGGCCGAAGTGCGCGCCTATCTTCTGGAAAATCCCGATGTGATCATGGAAGCCGTTGCCGTCCTCGAACAACGTCAGGCCGCAAATCAGGACCAAACCGATATTGATCTGGTGCGGGCCAACGCCGACGATCTTTTCAACGACGGACATTCCTGGGTTGGTGGCAACCTCCAAGGCGATATCGTCATGGTAGAATTTACCGATTACCGGTGTGGATATTGCCGCCGCGCCCATGACGAGGTCGCCGAATTGATCGCCTCGGATGGCAACATCAAATTTATTATCAAGGAATATCCGATCCTTGGCGAGGCTTCGACCATGTCGGCGCGCTTTGCCATTGCCACGCAACAGGTGCTTGGGCAAGACGCCTATTACAATGTCCAGAACGCGTTGATGACCTTTAATGGCGATGTCACCGAAACCACATTGCGCCGCCTTGGCGAGGGTCTTGGCCTTGATGCGGATGCCATTCTTGCGGGTATGGATGCCGATTCGGTGACCGCTGTTATCGCCGCCAATCATGCGCTCGCCGCGCGGATGCAGATCACCGGCACCCCGACATTTGTGATGAATGAAACCATGGTGCGCGGCTATGTGCCCCTTGACGGTATGCGTCAAATCGTGTCCGAAATCCGCGGAAACTAAAGCGTTTTGCGTTTAATCCGAGGCACGGATTAAATGCAAAGCGCCCACAACATCAAGGGGGTCTAGGCCATTTCCATTTTCCCTAATTCAGGAAAAACGCAAAAGGTCTTTAGGCGCTTGAAACACTTTTGGGCCTGCGCGTTTCTCGGCTGCCTTTTGGGTGCCAGCGCGCAGGCCCAAACCACATTTGGCGCGCTCACCGACCGGGAACGCGTCGCCTTTGGCCAAGAACTGCGCGCCGCTCTGCGGGCCTCCCCCGAAATCGTCGCAGGTGTGTCGGATCGCCAGAGCCTTATTCCCCCGCCCGCCCCATCCCCGGTTGCACAGGCCTATGCCCAAGCGGTGGCCGATGATCTTGCCTTGATTGGCGCCCATAGTGCGCGGCTGTTCGATCCGGAACAGATGGCATTTGGCCGTAAAAATGGCGTCCCCGTCGCGCTATTCATCACCCGCGACTGTGCAGATTGCCAGCGCGCGCAAACCGATCTACGCGCGCTTGCCAATACCGTCGAGATGCGCGTGACACTCTTTGATTTGACCACCGAGTCCGATATGGCCGACGCCCTCGGAATCGATAGCGCGCCGTCGTATGTCCTGCCCAATATGATGATCCGCGGGCAAATGCCCAATATCGTAATGTCGCGCTATTTGACGGCCCTTATGCAAGCAAACCAAACGCAAACGGGGCCTGCACAACCGGCAGACCCCGCAAAATAGTAACTGCTAGAATCAAACGTGGACGGTGTTACGGGCGCACGTAGGCATAGCCCTGTTCTTGCAGTTCGATCAACCGCACCACACCGGACGGCACCATGCCTGCTTCGTCCATCAGCACAATATCATGCCCCGCTTTGGCCGACATCTTGCGCAGGGTATTCCCGCAGGCCGAAAAGCTCAGGTTTTCAAACTGAAGCGACATCGTCGAAATCCGGTCGGCAACCGGGCTTTTGCCGGGAACGAACATAGTGAGACCGGGACCATAGGCCACCAGTTCGATTTCAACAGTATCACCTTTGGACTCGTAGTATTTGGTCACATTGGCCGCATTGTTAAGCGCCATATTCATCACTTTGGGATCATTCTGACTTACGTGAATTGCCACATAATGTGTCACCCCTTCGGCCAATGCAGATGTGGCCGCCATAACCATAGCAATCAAAGTTAGTGCAAATCTTGTCATTTTTCATTCCTCCCAGAACGTTTTTTATTTTTTGTATTTCGACAGCATAATTGTCCTGCAACAGTTTGCCAGACAATTTTCGGTCAAGGCATCAATATCTCGTTACGGGTAAAACTTGCCGTGTCGGTGGACAGGTCATCATAAATCACTTCGATATCGACAGATTGCAACGATCCAAGCGCATAAGTGCCATACACCAAACCGTCCTCGGGGGTGATCGCATTGGCCCATCCCGTGTCGGCATGGCACGCAGGCAGCGGCCAATTCTGTGCTGGCCCGCCATTGACCGAATACCGCACCGCCACAAGACCGCACCGCCACGACATCAATTGGGTAAAATAAAGCAGGTCCTGCCCGTCATATTCGCGGATCGCCACCCAGCTGCTTTTGGTCGAGGTCAGGATCGGCTTGACCTCGGTTGCCGTAGTGAATTTTCCGGTCGATACTTGCGATTCTGCCACATATTCCGGCGCGGCCTCGGCTTCTTCATCTACGCCAAATCCGCCAGAATCATCAGATGTTTCCATTTGTGCCACGTTGTCTTTGTCGCTGTCCCCCGATTGCGCGGCCTCGACCACGTCCGAAACTGCGTCCGAAACTGCATCAGGCGCGGCTACTATGACTGTTCCGGTCGACGACGTTCCGCCGCTGATACCAAACGCGACAACAAGAAAAATCCAATTCAACATGACAATCCCTTTCAATTCCTAAAATCTATGTTCAGGCCCCTATGAGCGCGGCCAAATCCCCTTTATACTGACAAAAAAACCAAAACGGGGCAGTTCGCAGTATGGCCAAATCAGAGCCAAAAGGCCACCACTTCAATGTTGTTATTGTGGGACAATCGGGTCGCATTCAATACGAGGCGCTGTTGTTTGTCGCCTCGTTGCGCGCGGCATCGCCAAATTTCACCGGCCGCGTATTTGTCGCCGAACCACAGCCCGGACCACTTTGGGAACGCGATCCATCCATAAAAAACAAAGAGCTGCGTGCCGCCCTTGAGGATTTAGGCGCCGAAATCGTCCCGTTTACCAGCGAACATTTTGGCCAAACCTACCCCTACGGCAACAAAATCGAGGCGTTAAAAGTGCTGCCCGAAGGCGAACCCTTTGTGTTTTTTGATACCGACACATTGATCACCGGCGATCTGTCATCCGTGCCGTTTGATTTTGACTGCCCAAGCGCCTCGTTGCGCCGCACCGGCACATGGCCGCAAATCGAATTATACGGTCCTGACTATAGCGAAATCTGGAAATCGCTCTACGATAAATTCGGCCTGGATTTTGACAGCTCCCTCGACCTTTCCGAACCTGACGAATATTGGAAACGCTACCTCTATTTCAATGCCGGTTATTTCTATTTCCGCTGCCCCCGTGAATTTGGCGCGCGGTTCACCGACTATGCCTTGGCCATTCGCGATGATGCCCCCGATGCCCTTGTGTGTCAGGTGATGGACCCGTGGCTTGATCAAGTGGCGCTGCCTTTGGTGATCCATTCATTCGGCGGCGGTCGTCATACCCTTCCCGAGGGCTATCTTGATGGCGCGGTAAGTTGCCATTACCGATTGTTGCCGCTGCTTTATGCCCGCGAAAGCGACGCCGTGGTTCAAATCCTCGAAACCGTAAGCGCCCCCAACAAGATCAAAAAGATTCTCAAGAATTACGAGGCGATGAAACGCATGATCTATCAGGGGCGAGGGCAAAAACTGCGCGCGATGTTTGACCGCAACAACCTGCCACGTCGCGAACAGGCCTTGCGCAACCAAATCAAAAAGGCCGGTTTCTGGATTCGCTGACCCTGCGCCGCAAACCTGCGAATTTCCTCGCTTTGCGCCCTAAAGGCCCGTAATTTTCTACAAAACGCGCAGGCACCGCAAAAACGGTCTTTTCTAATGCCGCTTGTGTTGCCCGAACCCGTCCTTGCCACTACAGTTTTGATATTCAGACAGGACAGGGATAAAAACATGACTTACGGCTTTGACACATTGCAGATTCACGCGGGCGCCCGCCCCGATCCGGCCACGGGTGCGCGCCAGACACCGATTTACCAAACCACGGCTTATGTGTTTCGGGATACCGATCACGCCGCCGCCCTGTTTAATCTGCAAGAGGTCGGATATATCTATTCGCGCCTGACCAACCCCACCGTGGCCGTGTTGCAAGAACGCATTGCCACCCTCGAAGGCGGCCAAGGCGCGGTTTGCTGTTCCTCCGGTCACGCGGCGCAAATCATGGCGCTGTTCCCACTGATGGCTCCGGGCCTCAATATCGTCGCCTCGACCCGCGCCTATGGCGGCACGTTGACCCAGTTTAGCCAGACCATCAAACGCTTTGGCTGGTCGGCCACTTTTGTTGACTTCGATGACGAGGCCGCCGTGGCCGCCGCCATTGATGACAACACCCGCGCGATTTTCTGCGAAAGCATCGCCAATCCCGGCGGCTATATCACCGATCTCGATGCCATCGCCACCATTGCCAATACCGCCGGTATCCCGCTGATTGTTGATAACACCACCGCCACGCCCTATCTGTGCCGCCCGTTTGAACATGGTGCCGCATTGGTGGTTCATTCCACCACCAAATATCTGACTGGCAATGGCACCGTCACCGGCGGTTGCGTGGTTGATAGCGGCACGTTTGACTGGTCGGCCTCGGATAAATTCCCGTCGCTAAGCCAACCGGAACCCGCCTATCACGGGTTAAAATTCCACGAAACATTTGGCCCGCTTGCCTTTACTCTGCATGGCATCGCCATCGGGCTGCGCGATCTTGGCATGACCATGAACCCGCAGGCGGCGCATTACACCTTGATGGGCACCGAAACCCTGTCGTTGCGGATGCAGCGCCACGTCGAAAACGCGCTTGAAATAGCCACATGGCTTGAAAATGATCCCCGCGTCGAGGCGGTGACCTATGCCGGCCTGCCGTCTTCGCCCTATCATCATCGCGTCGCCAAAATCTGTCCCAAAGGGGCGGGTGGCCTGTTCACCGTGTCGGTCAAAGGCGGCTACGAGGCCTGTGTGAAACTGGTCGAAAATCTCGAGATATTTAGCCATGTTGCCAATCTGGGGGATGCGCGCTCACTCATTCTGCATCCGGCCTCGACCACCCACCGTCAATTGACCCCGGATCAGCAAGAAGCCGCCGGTGCTGGACCAAATGTGGTGCGCATTTCCATCGGGATCGAAGACGCCAAAGACCTGATTGCCGATCTCGATCAGGCCTTGGCAACAGCAACCGCCTAAAGCACCCGCGCTTTAAACCCGAGGCAGGGTTAAGGCGCGGTATTGCACATCCTCTCAATGTCGCGCGCGTCTCGCCATAAAACTGGTCTTGTCACGGTTACGTTCCGGTCTCTTTCGAGCAATGTTTGCTATGAAGGAGATAAGAAATGGCAACGAGTTACACCGAAGAGTTTCGCCGTGATGCGGT
>JAUZRV010000103.1 GCA_030950105.1 Rhodobacterales bacterium
TTTGAAAAGACTGGAAGATGCGTCAGAGAATGGGTTGCCGCCCGCAATCAGTTCGCTATTCTATATCCCGAACGGTTCAACAGATGACCCGTGAAAACCGCATGGGCTAAACCCCATACACAGAGTTTCGGATACTCCCCGCCCTCGCCTTCATCCAGTGTCAGGCGCATGCCCACCACAAAGTCATCGCCAACCTGACGGCGGATTTCTTCATGCACCATCAGGGCAAAACGCGTGCGGTTCTCTATGCTGCCGCCAAACCCATCGCCGCGTAGATTGGTCATCGGCGAGAAAAATTGCCCGATCAAATGCGCGCCCGCCAGCGTTTCCAATCCGTCAAGCCCGCCTTCGACACAACGCCGTGCCGCCTGCCCAAAGGCCTTTACCACGCGGTCAATATCATATTGATCCATCTCGCGCGGAAAATTGCGGTGCAAATCTTCACGCACAGCCGAGGGTGCGATTGTCGGCAACCATTCAGCCGCCTGCGCATCCCCGCGTCGGCCCATATGGGTGATCTGGCACATCAGCGCGGTGCCATGTTGATGAATACGTTCGGAAAAAGCCTGAAAGTGGGGGATGATATCATCGGTTGCTACGTTCAGCTGGCGAAAAACCGACGGTGAATCCGGTGCAATGTTGGAAGACCCACCAAACATCGTCAGCGCCAAACCGCCCTTGGCCTTTTCCTCGTGATAGCGTTGATAGCGCAGGGCCGGCATGTTTTCATCGTCCATGCCCGAGGCATGCGAGGTGCTCATCACACGGTTCTTCAACGTCAATCCGCGGATGGTGAGCGGCTGTAGCAACGGGTCTTTAGTTGTGGTTTGAATATTTGGCATATCTTTCATGCGAAACTATCCGGCAACACGGCGCGGCGTTCATTCATGAAGGCAACAAGAGCCGCATCAATTTCCGGATCGAGCGCGGGCGCTTCATAGGTTTCAAGCATATGGTGACGCTGTTTGGTTGCGCGCTCTGCTGCATCCAGACCGCCCGCTGCGGTCCATTGCTCGAACGATTCCCCATCGGCATTGGACGGCTGGTAAAAAACGGTTTTGTAGCGCGCCATTGTGTGCGCACAAGCCAGAAAGTTACCGGCCGGGCCAACTTCGGCGATCGCATCAAACGCCAGTGCATCCGGGCTTGTATCTACCCCCGTCATCATTCGCGACGCCGCACCAAGCATATCGCAATCAATCAAAAACTTATCAAAATCGGCAACCAAACCGGCCTCGAGAGTGCCGGTCGCATGGATAAGAAAATTCACGCCGGACAGCATGGCATACATAACATAAAGTGCGCCTTCCCAACCCGATTGGGCGTCTGGAAGTTTGGAATTCGACGATGATCCGCCACAACGATAAGGCACGCCAAGACGCCGCGCCAACTGCCCCGATATCAGCATTGATTTCCAGGTTTCATCATAGCGGATCGGGCTGCCAGACCGCATGGACATGCCCAGCATCATAAAACCGAACACGACGGGCGCACCGGGGCGCACAAGCTGGGTAATGGCCATACCCACCAGCGCTTCTGCCAGGGATTGCGCACATAGACCGGCCACGGTTGTCGGGCTAGAAGCCCCCGCGATCATGAATGGCGTGATAACCGCGGCTTGACCCGCCGCGGCATAAACATGGGCGGCATCCAGCATGGTTTCGTCCAGAACCAGCGGTGAATTGCAGTTGATCAATGCTGTTACAACACAGTTGTTATCAACGAATTCCTTGCCGAAAACGATTTCGCACATGCGCATCGTATCTTCGGCCCGCTCCTTGGCGGTCACGGCCCCCATAAAACATTTATCAGACAGCGCCAGATGCCCATAGTTCATGTCGAGATGGCGTTTAGGCACAGGTATATCGGTCGGTTCGCAAATCGGGCCGCCCGTATGATGCAATTCACGGCTCATATGCGCCAATCGCACAAAATTGTTGAAATCTTCCAACGTGCCATAGCGCCGATCCATATCGCTGGCCGCGACAAATGGTGGCCCGTAAACCGGCACCAAAACCAGTGCATCGCCACCAATTTTGACCGATTTTTGCGGGTCACGTGCATGCTGTATAAATTCGGATGGCGCATTACCCGTCACAAGTTTACGACAAAATCCGCGCTCGAACGTCACCCGTTCACCGACAATTTTGCAACCTGCGTCGCGCAACAATTTCAGGCTCGGTTCATGTCGGACCTCAATACCGATCTTTTCCAGAATATCTTCGGCCGCTTCTTCGATCGTCACAATCTGTTCTTCATTCAGAATGTCGTAAACCGGGGCTGTTCTTGTGATATAGGGGGGCAGCGGTGTTGCGGTTTGTGACGCAGAGGCCTTTTTTCTGCGGCGGCGTGGCTTGTCCAACTTTGAAATCCAATTTTTTATAGATTCGTTTTCTTGGAATAGATCATGCACCCCGTGATAATAGAACATTGATTAATTTCATGAGGGGGATTACCCAGAGTTATGACCCTACGCAAAAAACTCCCCTCGGCGCAGTCACTTTTCGCCTTCGAAAGCGCGGCGCGGACGCTTAACTTTACCGATGCAGGTGCGCTTCTAAATGTGACCCAACCAGCAATCAGTAAAAACATCGCGGCATTGGAAACGCATCTTGGAACACGCCTGTTTTTGCGGAAAAAGAACGGCTTGGCGCTAACAACAGACGGGGATACCCTTCATCGAGCGGTCCAACTATCGTTTACGGCTATTGAGGTTGCGATTGATCAGATTTCAAACAACACATCTTTGAAAAACGTGCTGACGTTATCACTTTCAACGTCTTTCGCCGCCCATTGGCTCATCCCGCAAATGCCAGAGTTCCGTCGATCGTTTCCCGATGTCACATTGAATTTCCAACTGGCAGGTGGCGAGGTAACAGGTCCCTTGGGGGCCTGCGATTTGGGTTTGCGCCTCGAAAACAAAGTCGCGCCGGAAGATCATCCTATTCCCTTCGCGCCTGAATGGCTCGTGGCGGTTGCGTCGCCTGAATATATCAAGAAAAACGGGATGCTTGATGCGCCGTTTTCCGGTGGTTCGCACTCTCTGGTCAAACTTGATAACCCCCGAATATCGTGGCAAGATTTCCTTGGTGCCACGTCTCAATCCGCCGATCCGTCTCTGCCAGAAGTCCGCGTTCCTGATTATTCAGTCGTGTTGCAGACCGCGCTAAGTGGGCGTGGTGTGGCCCTCGGCTATGTCACGTCTTGCAGTTATTTGCTGCGTGAAGGGTTATTGATGCCGGCACTACCCAAAACGCTAAAAACAAATAAAAACTACTGCATGGTAACAAACCCGAACTCAAATAATTTGCAACTTGCAGAAGAGGTGCGGCACTGGATCAACAATCAGTCATCAAAAATATTGACCGATATTTCGACAACATTTTCAGAATTTGACGTTGTGGCACCCGGTCCGGATTCGCCAGTTGCCATGTAGTTTTTCGTAAAACAACCACGACTCAACACTTGGATATGTTTGAAAAGCACATACTAGCGGCACATTTTGTTTCGAACGCAGGTTTCCCGATCTGTGCATTTGCCGATAGCCCCGCAGGAAACCCAAAGCCAATTGCGGCGACGACAAATGCACCAAGTCC
The DNA here is from genome assembly GCA_030950105.1 of Rhodobacterales bacterium. Classification (GTDB taxonomy): domain Bacteria; phylum Pseudomonadota; class Alphaproteobacteria; order Rhodobacterales; family Rhodobacteraceae; genus JAUZRV01. The sequence continues at coordinate 3,597 of JAUZRV010000103.1, forward strand.
GGAAATGATTTTATTGTCTGTTTTACGGTTGCTGGATCAGTCGCGTATTGCAGGAGAAGGTGAAGCCAGCGTCGGTATCAAATCAATTTAACTTGGGTGCCGACTTTGGTAAGGGCAAACAGCTCCTTTATTTGTTCGTTATATAGCCCGATGCACCCGTTAGACGATTTGCGGCCAATCTTGCGGGTGTCGTTGGTGCCGTGGATCCGGTAATACCGCCACGACAAATAAAGAGCATGCGTGCCGAGCGGATTTTCCGGTCCGGGACCAACGAAAGCGGGCCATTCGGGATTGCGTTTTTTCATCGCTGGTGTCGGTGCCCAGCTCGGGCCTTCGACTTTGCGGATAATGCGTGCGTATCCCAACCGTGTCAGGTCATCCGACAGTGGAACGCTGCTTGGGTAAAGCTTGTAAACGGTTTCATCTTCGGACCAGTATTGAACCATACGAGACGTCGTGTCCGACAAAATCGCACCGTTTTTGAGGTTATCAAAATGGTCACGCCAATCGGGCACGCGAAACGACGACATGTTTCGGCGCACGCCTTGTGGGTCGGCGCCGACTTCTTGGGCCAGCAATAGATTGGGGGTTGCGAGCGCCGCAAATCCAACGCTTGCGCTGGTAAGCAGAAAATTCCGCCGGTTTTTAAGGTGCTTGTTATTGTCCATTTTATCGCCTCTCAATCAGTGTCGATTTTTATATCAACTTTAATCTCATTCATGCAGGACACAGAGCAGCCGAAAGAGCAGCGCCATACAGATAGACCAAAACCAGCTTTGAGGGCCTGTGGTCAAGGATGCTTTGGTAACAAATGGTAACAACCAAGATGGTTGGTTACATAAAAATACAATTCCGAACATTGACTTCATAGCCTTGTAATTCTTTACATAAGCGGCGAAAAAGGGGGCGAACGCATTGGTGTTCATCGGAAGATCTTTGGGTAGGGTTGCGCGTTCCAGATTTGTAGTGGTCCTTTTGCCTGTTTTTTTAACGGGATGCGCCAGTGCCGCAATTTGTCTTAAGCCGACCACAGATTTTTCGACGGATGCATTGACGGACGCGATGTTGGGGGCGGCCATTCCGACCGGATGTCAGAGCAATGCCGAAGGGCAAAACGGTGTGGTTGCTTTTGATTGTGAAAACGGGCGGACCGGGTTTGCATTTGCCTTTGAATAGGTAAAAGACACCCCAACGCACGAGCGACGGGCGAGAGACAACAAGAAGGCGATCTGATGACAAAATTGGGAACCCTAAGCGCCTTAAAGCAACTGCGGGTATTTGTGCTGCTTCTTATGGTTGCCGTTTCCCTGCCTGTGGCGGCCATCAGTGCGACATCGGAACGGGCCACATCCACGGCAGTTACCGCGCGATTGATAACCGCCGAAAACGGGGTTGCGCCCAAAGCCAGTTCAATTTCTGCGGGTCTCGAGGTGGAATTGTCCGAGGGGTGGAAGACCTATTGGCGTTCGCCGGGCGAGGTGGGGATTCCGCCTTCTATTGATTGGGAGGGATCCACCAATATTGCCGACGTCGAATTTTTGTGGCCCGCCCCAAAGCGGTTTCGTGCATTTGGTATCGAGAATTTCGGGTATCAGGGGACCGTGGTTTTCCCGCTGCGAATTGTTTTGAAAAACCCCGGCGAGCCGGCGCATTTGTCGGCGGCCGTGAATTTTCTGATCTGTTCCAATGTTTGTATTCCACAGGATTTTGTGCTCACGCTTGACCTGCCGCAAGATACCGGAATTGATGCCAAATCCGCCGGATTGATTTCGAAATTTGCCGAAAAAGTGCCGACCATTGGTGGTGCGGGCAAAGGGACCATGACGATTTCGACCGCCACAATTTCGGCCGATCTCACCACGCTTACGGTGACGGCGCACAATCCTGACGGGTTTCAGAAACCGGATATTTTCCCCGAATTCGGATATGAGACCGCCTTTGGGGCGCCGGATATTCGTCTCGGGGATGGCGGGAAATTCATGTGGGCGCGCTTGCCTATTTTGTCGCTGGCGGATACGCCGCCCGATCTTGCGATTACCATCACGGATGGGCCGACAGCGGTGAGTTTCGCGCCGGAAATGACCGCGATCGCCCCCGAGCCACCCTTTGCCCTCGAGCAGATCGTTCCGGGAATGAGCAAACTCGTCTGGATCACGCTTATGGCGGCGCTGGGCGGGCTGATCCTTAATTTCATGCCCTGCGTTCTGCCGGTGTTGTCGATCAAATTATCCTCGGCGTTGAAGTCACGGGACCAGTCACAAGCGCGTATTCGTGGCGGGTTTTTGATGACCGCCTTGGGGGTTGTGGCCTTTATGTGGGCCTTGGCCGGGGCCACGTTATTGGCGCGCCAATTGGGCCTGTCCGTTGGTTGGGGGCTGCAATTCCAGAATACCAGTTTTCTGGTGGTCATGATTTTGATCCTGACGGTGTTTGCGGCCAATACCTTTGGGATGTTCGAAATGAACCTGCCGCAATCCTGGCAAGACAAGTTATCGCGTGCCGACGGGGCGGCCCATTCAAAAGGCAGTTATTCGGGTGATTTTTTCACCGGCGCATTTGCTGCTGTGTTGGCCACGCCGTGTTCGGCGCCCTTTCTGGGGACGGCTATTGCGTTTGCATTATCCGGGCGGCCAATTGATATATTTGTCATTTTTACGGCTCTCGGCATTGGCCTTGCGTTGCCTTATTTGTTGATTGCCGCAGCCCCCGGTTTGATCGGCAAACTGCCAAAGCCGGGGCGCTGGATGCTGTGGTTCAAATTCTTGCTCGGCGGGTTGTTGGCATTGACGGTTATATGGCTGTTCTGGGTGCTGGCCGGTGTTGGCGGGACCAAGGCGATGATGGCGGTTGCAATCGTCGTTGGCATTGGATTTGTGTTGCTTTCGCGGCATCTTTTCCCGCCGGCGCGTTGGAAAAACATTGTGTTGGTGGCGTTGGTTTTCCTGTCATTCCTTGCACCGCAAGTGTGGGCACCTGACGCAGCGGCAACCGCCAAAGTGGCGACCGATTGGCAGGCCTTTGACCGTGGCAAAATCGCCAAACTGGTGTCGGAAGGCGAAGTCGTATTTGTCGATGTTACCGCCGATTGGTGCCTGACCTGCAAGGCCAACAAGACGCTGGTGCTTAACCGTGAGCCGGTTGCCTCGGCGTTGGCGGCGGACGGAATTACGCCCATGCAAGCCGATTGGACACGCCCCGACGAGAGCATATCCCGCTATCTGGCGAGTTTCGGACGCTACGGTATCCCGTTTAATGTGGTCTACGGACCGTCAGCACCCGAAGGGATCGCATTGCCCGAGATCTTGACGGCAGCCCTGGTAACCGATGCGCTAAAGGCCGCGGCGCAACAGGCGGTGACCTTGGACAACTAAGGCGGGTGACCGCAGAGCCTGCCAAGCCACCCCAAGGCGGACACGGTCAGCATTAGCAGAAAGGCCCGCACTTGACGTTGATCGGGTGGCGGTGTAGTTGCTTTTGAGAATAATTCGCAATTGCAACGAAAAGCATTGACCATGGCATTAGAAAACGGCTGGCGACGCGAGAAAACCGGGGACTCTCTGGCCGAATCCAATGCTACAATTCCGATCAACAAAGGCGTTTTTTTCAAGCGGTTGATGTCGTTCTTCGGTCCCGGTTATCTGGTTGCTGTTGGCTATATGGACCCGGGGAATTGGGCGACTTCGCTGGCGGGGGGATCTTCGTTCGGATATATCCTGCTGTCGGTGGTGTTGATTTCCAATGTCATGGCGATCCTGTTGCAGGCGCTTAGCTTGCGATTGGGTGTGGCCTCTGGCCGCGATTTGGCACAGGCAAGCCGCGATGCGTTTTCACCCGCTGTAGGGTTTGTGCTGTGGATATTTGCGGAAGCTGCCATTATCGCAACCGACCTTGCCGAAGTGATTGGCACGGCAATCGGATTAAACCTTTTATTCGGTATTCCGCTTGAACTTGGTGTGGTTCTAACGGGGCTTGATGTGTTTCTAATCCTCTGGCTGCAAGGGCGCGGTTTTCGATTGCTCGAAGCCTTTGTAATCGCGTTGACCGTGTTGATTTTCGTCTGCTTCGCCATTTTGATGGCTTATGCACAGCCGGTTTGGGGCGACGTGTTGCGCGGATTTATTCCGCAGCGCGACATTCTGCAATCGCCGGATATGTTGTTTTTGGCCTTGGGTATTCTCGGCGCAACGGTGATGCCACATAACCTGTATTTACATTCGTCGATCATCCAGACCCGCAATATCGGACCAACCCGCAAAGACAAACTTGACGCGATCCGGATGGGCACGGTTGATAGCACGGTTGCCCTGATGTTTGCGCTGTTTATCAACGCGTCGATCCTGATTTTGGCGGTGGCAACGTTCCATACTGCCGGTCAATTCGAGGTGGCGGAAATTCAGGATGCCCATAAATTGCTGGGGCCAATGTTGGGCGCGCCTTTGGCGGCGACCCTGTTTGCGGTTGCGCTGTTGGCCTCGGGGCTAAATTCCACGGTGACGGCAACCCTGACGGGGCAAATTGTCATGGAAGGGTTTATCAACTTCAAACTCGCCCCGTGGAAGCGTCGTTTGGTTACCCGCGGCATCGCTATTGTGCCGGCCCTTGTGGTTACGGTGCTTTATGGCGAAAGCGGCACCGCGCGCCTTTTGGTGCTGTCGCAAGTGATGCTTAGTTTTCAATTGCCGTTTGCGATGGTGCCTTTGGTGTTGTTCACTGCGGATGCGCAAAAAATGAACGGCCTTCCAGCGCCGCGATGGCTTACCCATGCGGCCTGGATCATCACGATGATTATTGTTACCCTGAATCTCAAGCTGATTTACGACGTCGTGACAGGTGCCGTTTCAATATAGTTGCGCAGCCCGATTTGTTAAAGCGTTTTGCATTTAATCCGAGGCACAGATTGGATGCAAAACGCCCACAACATTGAGGGGGTATGGGCCTTTTCCATTTCCCTGATTAAAAAAAGAGCAAAAGGCTTTTAGGGGAAAACCATGAATCCGATCAAGGGTATTTTACTTAAACTTTGTGCGGTGGTCCTGTTTATCTCGATGGCCTCGTTGATCAAGGCGACGACGGCACATGTGCCTGCCGGAGAAGCGGTGTTTTTCCGATCCTTGTTGGCGCTGCCGGTTATTCTTGTTTGGCTCTGGGCGCGGGGGGATTTGCGCACCGGCCTTAAGGTGAAATCACGCATGGGGCATTTCTGGCGGGGATTTGTCGGGACGGCAGCGATGGGCATGATGTTTGCAGCACTTGGGATGTTGCCGTTGCCCGAGGTGACCGCAATCGGGTATGCTGCGCCATTGCTTACGGTGGTTTTTGCGGCGATGTTTCTGGGCGAAGAAGTGCGCGTTTTCCGGATAGGTGCGGTCGCGCTTGGGTTGGTCGGCGTGATGGTTGTGGTTTCACCGCGCCTTACCACCCTTAGCGGGCCAACAATGCAAACCACCGAGGCCTTTGGTGCAATGTTGGTGTTGATGGGGGCGACATTGGCGGCATTGGCGCAAATTTACATTCGCAAACTGGTGCAAACCGAACAAACTTCGGCCATCGTTTTCTATTTTTCGATCACCTCAACGGGCCTGTCATTGTTGACGCTGCCGTTTGGCTGGGTGATGCCGACAGCGCCCGAATTTGGTCTGCTTGTTGGTGCGGGATTGATTGGCGGGCTGGCGCAGATATTTCTGACGTCGGCCTATCGGTTTGCCGACGCCTCCGTCGTGGCGCCGTTTGATTATGCGTCGATGATATTTGCGCTGGGCATCGGATATTTCTTCTTTGGCGAGGTGCCGACACAGCAAATGCTGTTTGGGGCCTCTTTGGTCATTCTGGCGGGGGTTTTGATTATCTGGCGCGAACACAAGCTTGGCCTTGAACGCACCAAGGCCCGAAAAGGGGTAACTCCGCAAGGTTAGGGTCGTTATTTGTCGAAAAGAGCGGCCATTGCATAGGCGGGGCGGAGCAGTAATTTACGGTGCATGCCAAGCGGAAACCGGCGCGGAGGTTTCCGCATAAGTAACGGCACCGGATCGGGATTACCCATAACAAGATCGGCCAAAAGAGCGCCGGTATAACTGCCCATTGCGACACCGTTGCCGTGATAGGCAAAGCCGGCATAGGCCCCCGGCATTTCTGGAATTTCGCCACAAAAAGGCACTAATCCAGCGGAAAGACAGACAAACCCGCCCCAGCTATAGGGGGGTTCGATGTGGCGCCAGGCGGGAAACATCGACTCGAATTGTTTGCGCGCGCGCAGATGAACCACCTTGTCAGAGGATTGCGTCGCATGGATGCCACCGCGCAATCCAAACAAGAACTGCCCATTCGGCATCAAGCGAAAATAATGGAGCAATTCACGGCTATCGTAAGACATTTGATGGGTCGACCAACCCTGTGCGGCAATCTCTGCGTCACTCATCGGGCGGGTGACAAGGATATGACTTTGCACAGGGAGGTAACGGGCGCGCATCCATTCAGGCACATTTTCGGACGAATACCCGTTGGTCGCGATGATCAGGTTCTTACAGCGCAAACGCGCCTTGGCGGTGTGCAGGACATAGCCTTGCGCAGTGGTTTCGATGCGTAGAACCATAGAATTGGCATGGATAATCGCACCGGCGCGGCGCGCGGCCATCCCGAGACCAAGGGCGTATTTCATCGGGTTCAGGGCAAAACCGACGGGTGTGGTAACGGCGCGATGAAACGGGCCATTCATCCCGAGCGCCGGCAAATCGTTTTTTTCGGTGATCACCGGAGAAACGCCATAATCAGTCTCTATTTCAGCGCAATAAGCATCAAACCCGCCTGCGACACGTGGGGTATGCGCCAATAATGTTTCGCCCTGTGAATGGGTATCTGCGTTGATATTGTGGCGCTTCAGAAGGTCGGCCACATGATCAACCGCGCATTTTTCGGCTTGGCGGTAATCTTGCCGTGCCTGTTCACCAAATCGGCGGCGCAAGTTGGCGTTGCTTGCCTTGGAACCGCCCAAGCAACAGAATCCGCCGTTGCGACCAGACGCACCAAATCCCAGGTTGGATGCCTCAAGAACGCGGGTTGTGACGCCATTTTCAGAAAGGCGCAGGGCCGCGTTCAGGCCGGTAAACCCGCCTCCGATAATTGCGACATCAGTAGAGGCATCACCGGCAATGGCGGGATATTCCTTATCTGAAACAGTCTCTGTTTCGGCCCAATAGCTATCTTTTATCGGGTTTGGCCCATAGGCATATTCGTTATATATCCGTTTCATGTCATCCGCGCTGCGGCCTGTTCTTCGCGTTGCCTGTTGACGGCGTTGCGTTTCGAGACCAGCGAGGCCGTGATAACCCCGAAGGTGACGATGGCGATCATTATCGTAGAGAGCGCATTGATTTCGGGACTAACACCGAGGCGCACAGCCGAATAGATCTTGATCGGGAGGGTGGTTGCCGACGGGCCGGACGTGAACGAGGCAATCACCAGATCATCGAGGGAAAGAGTGAAGGCCAGCAACCAGCCGGAAATGACGGCAGGGGCGATGATCGGCAGGGTCACAAGGCGAAATGCCTCGAATTGTGAACAACCAAGATCAAGCGCGGCTTCTTCTAGCGAGCGGTCAAAACTTATCAGGCGCGAGGAAACCACCACCGAAACGTAACACATGGAAAAGGTTGCGTGGGCAAGTGTGATGGTAACGATTCCGCGGTCCATTCCGATGCCGATAAACAAAAGCAACAGTGACAGGCCGGTGATCACTTCCGGCATTACCAGTGGTGCGTAGATCATGCCGGAAAACAGGGTTCGGCCATGGAAACGCCCAGCGCGTACCAGAACAATCGCGGCCATCGTGCCAAGAACGGTGGCGATGGACGAACTGATCACGGCCACTTTTATGGTGACCCAAGCCGCATCAAGGAAGGCTTCGTTTTGCATCAGTTCGCCATACCATTTGGTCGAAAATCCGGCCCAAACGGTCACCAGTTTACTGGCGTTAAAGCTATAGATGATCAAAATGATCATTGGCACATAGAGAAAGGCGAAACCGAGCGTCAGGGACGTCGCATTGAACCATGAAAAGCGTCTCATTGTTCGGCCTCCGCCTGTTTCTGTTGATTGCGCTGGAACAGCACGATCGGAATGATCAGGATCAACAGCAAGACCACAGCCACAGCCGAGGCCACCGGCCAATCGCGGTTGCTAAAGAATTCTTCCCAAAGGATTTTACCGATCATCAGGGTTTTGGAGCCGCCGAGCAGCGAGGGGATCACAAATTCACCAAGCGCCGGAATAAACACCAGAAAACTACCGGCGATAATGCCGTTTTTCGAAAGCGGGATGGTGACCAGCCAAAAGGCCTGAAAGCGCGAGCACCCGAGATCTTCGGCAGCTTCCAGCAGAGAGGCATCAAGTTTTTCAAGGGCGGCATAAATAGGTAGAATCATGAACGGCAAGTAGGTGTAAACGATGCCGATATAGACGGCGGTATTGGTGTTGATGATGGTCAGCGGTTCGGAAATTATGCCGGTCCACAGCAGGAACTGGTTCAGGAACCCTTCTTTTGAAAGGATCCCCATCCACGCGTAAACCCGGATCAGGAAACTGGTCCAAAACGGCAGGATGATCAGCATCATCAAGGTCGGGCGCCATTCATCGGGGGCCTGCGCCATCGCATAGGCAATCGGATAGCCAACAGCGAGGGTGAGCAGGGTTGAAATAGTCGCGATTTTCAGGCTGGAAAGATAGGCCTTCCAATAGAGATCATCGGTGGTGAGAAAGACGAAATTTTCGAAATCGAGAGCGGCGAAAAAATCCTTTAGGGCCATCCAGCTGCCACCAATATCGAGTTTTGGCGTATAGGGCGGAATCGACAGGGCATAATCGGAAAGCGCGATTTTCAGAACGATGAAAAACGGCACCAGAAACAGCAGGGTCAGCCATGCATAGGGAATGGCAATCAGGAAAAATCGCCGCATCTTCTAGCGCCCCAACACGACACCGGCGGTGTCTGTCCAGCTTAACCAAACGTCGTCTTCCCACGTGAAGGAACGCCGCGAAATACGTCGGGTATTGGCAGTTTGCGCCTTGACTATTTTTCCGTCGGGAAGGCCTACATAATAGGTCGAAATATTGCCCAAATAGGCAATGTCATGAATTTTTCCCAGAACCGCATTGCCGACATTTTCGGGCTTTTGCGCCGAGATAGACACTTTTTCAGGGCGGATTGCCAAATAGCACTGCTTGCCATCAAGATTTTCAACAGATGTCTTGGCATGAAGCGGTTTCTGCCCCTCGCCCCATGCAATATCATACCCGTCAGCGGCGGCGCTGGCGTGGCCTTCGAATATATTCACATCGCCAATAAAATCGGCAACATAGATAGAATTGGGCGTTTCATAAATCGCGTCAGGTGTGGCCACTTGAACAATGCGGCCTTCGTCCATTACGGCAACGCGGCTTGCTACGGTCATCGCTTCTTCTTGGTCGTGGGTCACGATCACAAATGTGGTGCCGGTTTTTTCCTGGATATCCATCAATTCGAACTGTGTATCCTGCCGCAGTTTCTTGTCCAACGCGCCCAGAGGTTCATCAAGCAGTAGCAGTTTCGGAGCCTTGGCAAGAGAGCGCGCAAGAGCGACCCGTTGCCGTTGGCCGCCTGAAATCTGGTGCGGTTTGCGGCGGGCAAACTGGGTGAGGCGGGTCAGGGCAAGCATCTCCTCAACGCGCGCATCAATATCGGGTTTTGGCATCTTGTCGCGTTTAAGGCCAAAGGCGATATTTTCGGTAATATCGAGGTGGGGAAACAGCGCGTAAGACTGGAACATCATGTTCACGGCGCGCTTGTTTGGCGGCACCGGCACGATGTTTTCACCGGCAAGCAGGATTTCACCGGATGTCGGGGTTTCAAATCCGGCCAGAAGCCGCATCAACGTGGTTTTACCACATCCAGAGGGACCAAGTAGAGCGAAAAATTCCTGCTCGAAAATATCTATGCTGAGATCATCAATAGCGGTAAATTCGCCAAAGCGTTTGGTGACATTTTTGAATTGGATAAGCGGCTTGGCGTTTGAATCATCCCAAGGCGCAAAAACTGTTTCGGCCATCGTTTCCCCCGACTGGTTAGCCCGCGCAAATGCTGCGCGGGCTGTTGTTATGCTCTTAGGTGCCGGATTTGATTTTGGTCCAGAGACGGGTCACGACACGCTGCACCTTTGGTTCATAAGGTGTGGTTGTGTAGAGGTTCGCCAATGTCGCGGCATCCGGGTAAATCGCCGGATCGCCAATCACGTCTTCCTCGAGCAGAGGTTGCGAGGCCATATTGCCGTTGGCATAATACACATAGTTTGACGCATCCGCCATATTCTGTGCATCCAATATGAAGTTCAGAAACTTATGCGCGCCCGACGGGTTGGGGGCATCGACAGGAATTGCCATTTGGTCAAACCACATCAACGCGCCTTCGGAGGGCGAATTATAGGCGATTTCAACACCGTTTTCGGCCTCGTCGGCACGATCACGCGCCTGAAGGATATCGCCGGACCAGCCAAATGCCACGCAGATATCTCCATTGGCGAGCGCGTTAATATATTCGGACGAGTGGAATTTTTGAATATAGGGACGCACGGCCTCAAACACTGCTTCTGCCTTGGCGATGACTTCCGGGTCTTTGCTGTCGGGGTCTTCGCCCAAATAGGTCAGGGCCGCAGGGATCATTTCGGCAGGTGCGTCAAGGAACTGCACGCCGCAATCGCCAAGTTTGGCCATGTTGTCAGGGTTGAAGACAAGGTCGAGCGATCCAATTGGCGCGTCGTCGCCCAGGGCCGCGGCGACTTTGCCCACGTTCACGCCGATACCTGTGGTGCCCCACATGTAGTTGATAGAATAGGCATTTTCAGGGTCATACTGTTCGGTGCGGTCAAGAATGACATCCCAAAGGTTGCCCGCATTCGAGAGTTGGGCCTTGTCCAGTTTTTGAAAGGCACCGGCAGAAATCTGGCGCTGGAGGAATGTTCCGGAGGGTACAACCACATCATAGCCAGAACTACCGGCGAGCATTTTGGTTTCCAGAACCTCGTTGGAGTCAAACACGTCATAGATAAGTTTGATGCCGGTTTCTTCTTCGAATTTGGCAAGAAGGTCTTCGTCGATATAATCGGACCAATTGTAAACGCGCACTTCTTCGGCAAACGCCGAACCCGCCGCAATACTTAGGACCGCAGTTAGATAAGTTATGGTGTTCTTCATGTCTCTCTCCCGGTTGATTTTGCATTTTCCATGATTTGATCAAATTTTTTTGCGTTTGGCAATATAGTATTATTTTTTCATTGTTGCTAAGGTGGCGGTTATGAATTTGAATTGATCAAAAAGGTATGTGTCTCAAAATGGCTTTGGTTGCAGAAATGAACGCCACCCCGCGGAGCGCCGACAAAGCCAGCGCACCGGCGCACCAAGTGGTTTACCGACGTCTGCGCGAGCAGATACTATTTGGTGAATTGGCGCCGGGCCAATCGGTCACAATTCAGGGATTAAGTGACGGGATGAACGCAGGAGTGACGCCCGTGCGCGAGGCGATTCGCCGTCTGACATCCGAAGGCGCATTGGAATTTATGGGCAACAGGCGGGTGGCCGTTCCCATGTTAAGCCTTGGCAACATAGACGAAATGATCATAGCCCGTGGGGCCTTAGAGCCGGAATTGGCAAGGCGCGCCGCCAAATTGGCCACGAAATCCGACATTGAAAACCTTACTCAACTGGATGATTTTCTTGATGTCGCGATCGAGACCGGCGATCTCGCGGCATACCTCGAAACCAATTACAGGTTTCATGCGATGATATATGATATCGCGGATGCGCCGCTTCTGACCCAGATTGTGGATGGTATGTGGTTGCGATTTGGCCCCTCGCTGCGGGTGGTTTGCGGGCGCATAGGCACCCAAAACCTGCCGGATAAACACAAAGAATTGCTTGATGCAATGCGCGCAAATGATAGTGATGCGGCCGCAAATGCGCTGTTGGGGGACGTGATGCAGGGCCTTGAGCAGGTGCGAGCGGTCCTTGAAATTTCGGATTTGTTGAGCTGATTCGCGTAACCTTTCGATTGACAACGAATAATTTGATCATATTAATTGGCGGGTAAATTGCAGGGGCATTATGCCGCTTGCGTGTCTATTCCAACAGCCGAGGTTCGCCATGACAATGATCACAAACCATATGCCCACAGCAGAATTGCAAGCGCTGGATGCGGCCCACCATATCCACCCGTTTAGTAAAAACGGCGAATTTGAAACCACCGGCGCGCGTGTGATTACCCGGGCCGATGGCGTGACCCTGACCGATAGCGAAGGCGTTGAACTTCTCGATGCGATGGGCGGATTGTGGTGTGTGAACATCGGCTATGGCCGCCATGAATTGGCCGATGTTGCGGCACGTCAAATGCGCGAATTGCCCTATTACAACAGCTTTTTCAAAACCACCCATGTGCCGGTGATCGCGCTGTCCAAACGTCTCGCCGAACTGGCCCCCGGTGATCTTAACCATGTATTCTACGCAAGCTCGGGGTCCGAGGCCAATGACACCAATATCCGCATGGTGCGCACTTATTGGGCGGAACTTGGCAAGCCCGAAAAACAGATCATTATCAGCCGCAAAAATGCCTATCACGGCTCGACTTTGGGTGCGGCTTCGCTTGGCGGGATGACGGCGATGCACGCGCAGGGCGGCTTGCCATTGCCGGATATGCACCACATTGACCAACCAAACTGGTGGGCCGAAGGTGGCGATAGCGATCCGGCGGAATTCGGTCTTGAGCGCGCGCAACAACTTGAAAAGGCGATTCTGGAGCTTGGTGAAAACCGTGTTGCCGCATTTATCGCAGAGCCGGTGCAGGGTGCGGGCGGCGTTATTATCCCGCCAGAAACCTATTGGCCCGAAATTCAACGGATCTGTGATAAATATGAAATCCTGCTGATCGCGGATGAGGTTATTTGTGGATTTGGCCGCACAGGAAACTGGTTTGGCAGTCAAACCATGGGGATTCGCCCCGATATCATGACCATCGCCAAGGGGCTGTCGTCGGGATATATACCAATCGGTGGGTCGATTGTTTCGGACAAGGTCGCCGAAGTGATTGCCGGCTGTGAATTTAACCACGGCTATACCTATTCCGGGCATCCGGTAGCGGCTGCGGTTGCCTTGGAAAACCTGCGCATCATGGATGAAGAAGGCATCATCACCCGCGTTGCCGAAGATACCGGCCCCTATTTACAAGAAAAATGGCGTGCGCTGGCTGATCATCCGCTGGTCGGCGAGGCCAAAATTGTCGGTATGATGGGGTCGATTGCCATGACGCCCGATAAATCAACCCGCGCCGCTTTTGCCGAACCGGGCACTGCCGGCCTTATCTGTCGGGACCGCTGTTTCGCCAACGGCCTCATTATGCGCCACGTCGGTGACCGGATGATTATCTCGCCGCCGCTTGTGCTTGAAAAATCCGATATTGATACGCTGATTGAACGCGCCACCAAATCACTTGATGAAACCTATGCCCGCCTCAAAGCAGACGGCGTGATATAACGAAAAACAAAAAAAGGAACCCTTGCAAATGCAGGGCTCCTTTATCGTTTCTTTTTCGTCCAAATATCTCCGCCGGAGGCATCCGTCGGGGTAATTATTACGAACGGACCAGTTTTTCGTAAGTGGCGGCAATGTCTTGCGTCAGGGCGCCCACCTCGAAATTGTAATCCCCGATCTGTCCAACCGGCGTCACTTCGGCGGCAGTGCCGGTAAGCCAGCATTGCTCAAACCCTTCAAGTTCATCCGGCATGATATGGCGTTCGATCACCTTGATGCCCTTCTCTTGCAACAGTTCAATCACGGTTTGTCGGGTGAGACCGTTCAAAAACGCGTCCGGTGTCGGTGTGTGCACTTCGCCGTCTTTGACAAAGAAGATATTGGCACTGGTCGCCTCTGCAACATAACCGCGGTAATCCATCATCATCGCATCCGAACAGCCTTTGGATTCCGCGGCATGTTTTGACATGGTGGCGATCATATAAAGCCCGGCCGCTTTGGCCTGTGTCGGGATGGTTTCGGGGCTGGGCCGTTTCCACTTGGCGATGTCGAGTTTGGCGCCTTTGGTTTTGGCGTCGCCGTAATAATTACCCCACGGCCAAACCGCGATTGCGGTGCGCACCGGATTGCGTTTGGCCGAAACCGCCATGTCCGGTCCGGCCCCGCGCCACGCAAATGCGCGCACATAGGCATTGGTCAGGCCGTTCGCCTTTAGAACCTGCGCCTTGGCCCCGTCAAGTTCTTCGGCGGTCCAGGGCACTTCGAAATCGAGAAGACTGGCCGACGCGATTAACCGTTTTGAATGGTCATGGCCGCGAAAAATATTGCCCTCGTAACAGCGCTCACCTTCAAAAACCGAAGACGCATAATGCAGCCCATGGGTCAGCACATGTATGTTGGCCGCCCGCCAATCGACCAATTGGCCGTCCATCCATATCTTGCCATCACGATCATCAAAACTCGTATCCATAGTGCGCTCCTTTCGGCTCTGTTTTGCATTTATTGCGCGATATAGGGTCATGTCAGACATAATATTGCGCTAAAACTGTGATTCGCTACCAGTTCACTCTTGGAATGTCAACAAAGCTGACATAAACTGATTTCAGATTTTGACCGGAGGGTATCCATGCAAGACAGCCATAGTGGCGAAAGCCTGCTGTTTCTGACGGACGAACAATTGCGCCAGGGCATCGAGGCGATGTTTTTTGCCTATCGCGGTTTTACCGCTGATCCTGATCGTATTTTGGCAGGCATGGCCTATGGGCGCGCCCACCACCGTGCGGTGCATTTCATTGCGCGCGCTCCCGGCACGACGGTCAATAATCTGCTGGCAATTCTCGGGGTAACAAAACAATCGCTGAACCGTGTGTTGCGCACCTTGGTCGAGGATGGTTTGGTAGAGGCCAAGATTGGTCGCACCGATAAACGTGAACGTAATCTTTTCCTGACCGACGAAGGGGCCGCATTGGAACGCAAATTGTCAGATGCCCAACGCGCCCGTATGCGCCGCGCGTTTCGCGATGCCGGACCGGAAGCGGTATCTGGTTTTCGTCAGGTTCTCGAGGCGATGATGGACAGTGATCAACGCCGCCGGTATCAGGCGTTGAGGGAAGGTAGTAAATGAGTGAGGTTGACCCCCATCTTTTGATTGTCGACGATGACGAACGTATTCGCGGTCTGTTGCAGAAATTCCTAATGCGCAACGGGTTTCTGGTTTCGACGGTACGTGATGCCGCCCATGCCCGTCGTCTGTTGGAAGGTCTTGAATTCGATCTTATTGTGATGGATGTGATGATGCCCGGCGAAGACGGTATCGCCTTGACCCGCGATTTGCGCAAAACGATTAGCACGCCAATCCTGCTGTTGACCGCCAGAGGCGAAGTTGAAGACCGCATTGCAGGTCTTGAGGCGGGGGCCGACGATTATCTTGCCAAACCGTTTGAACCAAAAGAGCTGCGCTTGCGGATCAATTCGATATTGCGCCGGATGCCCGAAGTGGCCGAACCGGATATTGCGCCCAAGGTTTTGAAACTTGGCACCATGCGCTATGACATTGATCGTGGCGAGATGTGGCAAGGCGATGCATTGGTGCGCCTGACCGCCACCGAAAGCCAGCTGATGAAGATATTTTCCGCCACGCCAAACGCGCCGGTAACGCGCACCAAATTGGTCGAGGATTTAGGCCGTGATCACGGGCAGGCACAGGAGCGCGCGGTAGATGTGCAAATCACCCGCCTGCGCCGCAAAATCGAGGCCGACCCGAAACAACCGCGCTATCTGCAAACCGTGCGCGGGGCCGGTTATATGTTGGCCCCCGATTGATTTGATCCCTCGGGGCATTTGTGAAATTGAAACATGCCCCTATAGTCGCACAATACGCGACAGCAGGGGCATAAAATGACACGCAAAATCGACGCGCTATTACTTGAATACGGTGAAAGCCACCAAAATCCGACCAACAAGGCGGTGCACTGGATTTGTGTTCCGACGATTTTCTGGACGATCACCGCGTTGGTTTGGTCCATTCCGGTGCCGCAAGCATTGCAATCCATGCCCGAATTTAACTGGCTTATGCCGGTGCTGGTCGGGGTGGTTCTCTACTATCTGATTTCATCGTGGCAGTTGGCCATCGGCATCGTCGTGTTCGTGGCGGCCTGTGTTTGGGGGATCACCTTTTACGAGGTAAATTTCACGCTCCCGCTCTGGCAATTTGCGCTCGGGGTTTTTGTGATTGCGTGGATCGGGCAATTTTGGGGTCACAAAATCGAAGGCAAAAAGCCGTCCTTTTTTAAAGACGTGCAATTTCTGTTGATCGGTCCCGCATGGTTGCTACATTTCCTCTATAAACGCTTTGGCATCCGCTATTGATCAAAACATTCGCGGGGTTCGATTGCATCCCAATCGGCAATCGGCATGGCGCGCAATGCGACCCTGATCTTGTGTTCGCGACCTGCCTGCCCGAGGGTCAAAAACCCCTTGCCGTTAAACAGGTTCACATCACAACTGCCGCTATTTTCCAGATCAAGAGTATCATACCAATCATAGGTGAAACCCGCCAACAGATACCGCCCTTTGCGATAGGCGATGGTCAGGGTTTGTTCCCAACGATCACGGCCGATAGAAATGTTCATCGACACGATTTGGAGGGAACCATTTTCAGCAAGTTGCAAATGCGGTATCTGCCCAAGGCCGCCAGCCCAGATAATATCGTCGGTGCTAACGGCGGGTTGAACAAAATCCGGCCCGTTCCAGATGATCAAACTCGCGTCCTCGCTTTCTTTAAGGCGCAGAAGTATGGCGCGGTCGATAATGCCGTCATTGTTTAGGTCGGCATCCACCTGTGACAGGGTGGTTTCAGGTGTAACAGTGACAGATTGCGCCTGTGCAAATGTGGGCAGCAGCCCAAATATAAGAATAAGAAATCGCATAAATTTACCTCTAGATTTGCATCGGGTTTCAAACCTTGTTCATGTCCAAGTATTGCCGTAGCGTTCGCGTATGACAACAGCTTTGATAACCCATCCCGATTGCCTGCTTCATATCACGCCCGAGGGTCACCCTGAACAGGTGGCCCGACTGGACCATATTCTTGCCGCGCTTGACGGCAAGGATCTCGTGCCGGTCAAGGCACCCTTGGTGGCCGATGATGATCTGCTGCGCGCGCATCCAAAGGCGCATATTGATGCCATTCGTGACGCGGCGCCCGATAGCGGAATGATAAGCCTTGATGCAGATACCCATATGTCTGCCGGTTCCCTTGCGGCGGCGTTGCGCGCGGCGGGGGGCAATGTGCGCGCGGTTGATATGGTCCTCGCGGGCGAGGTGGCAAACGCGTTTGTGGCCTGCCGTCCGCCGGGGCATCACGCCGAACGTGAAACGCCGATGGGGTTTTGCCTGTTCGGCAATATCGCGGTTGCCGCCAAACATGCGCTTGATCATCACGGACTGGCGCGGGTGGCGATTGTTGATTTTGATGTGCATCACGGCAATGGCACGCAAGATTTGGTCGAAGGCGATCCGCGGATATTTTTCGCCTCGACCCACCAGATGCCGCTCTATCCCGGTACCGGATCACCGGACGAGGTTGGCGGGTCAAACAATGTGTTGAATGTGCCGCTACCTGATGGAGCAGGAAGCGCGGAATTCCGCAGCGTGATCCGTGATCAGGTTCTGCCGGCGGTGGCCGCGTTCAAACCGGAGCTGATCCTGATTTCCGCCGGCTTTGATGCCCACCGCGCCGATCCATTGGCCGGTCTGATGCTTGAAACCGAAGATTTCGCATGGGTTACCGAACAGATTTGCGATTTGGCCGATGCGCTTTGTCAGGGGCGTATCATCTCGACCCTTGAGGGTGGCTATGACCTGCACGCGCTTGCAGACAGCACCGCCGCGCATGTTGATGTTCTCATTGCGCGCGGCGGGCGTTTGGCATTGGCTTAACGGTTACGTATAAAGACCGCCGGTTTTGGTGGCGAGAAAATCGGCCAATTTGATATCTTCCTGTTTGAGGAACCCACTATTGGGCAGCACCCCGTCACGCGCCATTTCGATAATCGCAACCACGGAACCGGCGGTGGTCCACGCAATCGCGGTTTGATGGCCGCCCGCGATGTTGATCGGACGATAGCCGCGCACGAATTCCTTGCGCCGCAAACGCCCGTCGATCTCGCCCTCGGACGCGACATGCACATAAACCACATCATCGTCTACCGGCGGCTTGGCATTGACCAGAATATCACCGGCAATATCGCGACGTTCGCGCATCAGAAGTTCGTGAAAGAAGAAGTTCATCAGATCGACGTGGCCGGGATAGCGGATGGTTTTATAGTCGATATTGTCGACTTTGCCCAAATAGGTTTCGCACATGGTGCCAAGACCGCCCGAAGTGGTGAACGCCTCAAGCTGCATCCCGTCGATGTATAATGTTTCGCGCCATTCCATCGCCGACACCCATTTGCGTTCGCCTTCCTCGATCACTTCGCAATCATTGAGGTATTCGTTGACCACGCCCTGGGACGACCAATTGAACGCATAGCCCATTTGGCCGGTGGGGTTTTGTGGCAATGCACCGACCCGCATACGGATGGAACGGCAGGTATCAAACATGTCCACATGCGATGCACCGATGATGCCGATAAATCCGGGGGCAAGGCCACATTGAGGGGCCATTAACCCGCGCGATGTTTTGCTTAACGCGATGATTGCCTCGGTGGTGGGCACGTCTTCGGTGAGGTCAAAATAGTGGATGCCGGCGGCGTGGGCAGCAGTGGCAATCCCGACATTAAGGTGAAACGGCAGGCAAGACAGCACCGCATCAACTGATGAAAATGCCTTGGCAAGATTGGCGGGTGATGTCGTGTCGGTGGTGTTGACCGGAAATGGCAGGGCCTCGATGGGGGCGGCAATGTCATATCCGGTGACCTCGAAACCGGAGTCGTGCAGCAGCTTTGCCGCCAAAGTGCCGATTTTGCCAAGTCCGAGAACGGCGATGGTTTTAAATGTCATGTTATCGGTCCTCAGATGTCGAATTTGATGCCCTGCGCCAATGGCAGGTCGCGGGAATAGTTGACGGTGTTGGTTTGGCGACGCATATATCCGCGCCATGCATCCGAGCCGGATTCGCGCCCGCCGCCG
Organism: Rhodobacterales bacterium; assembly: GCA_030950105.1. Taxonomy (GTDB): domain Bacteria; phylum Pseudomonadota; class Alphaproteobacteria; order Rhodobacterales; family Rhodobacteraceae; genus JAUZRV01. The sequence goes on from JAUZRV010000103.1 coordinate 22,773, forward strand.
GTTTCTTTTTCGCCGCCAAAGGCGCCGCCGATTTCCGCGCCTGATGGCCCGATATTCACGTTGGCAATGCCGCAATCGGACCCTGCCGCCGATAGGAAATATTCCGCCTCGCGCACATCGGTCGAGAATATGCAGGATGACAGGCCTTGTGGCACATCGTTTTGCAAGGCAATCGCCGCGTCCAGATCGGTGTATTTCATCACATAGAGGATGGGTGCGAATGTTTCCTGCCGGATAATGTCGGTTTGACCCGGCATCTCGACAATCGCGGGGTGCATATAGGCGGCGTCGGGGTATTGATCCGACATCGCGCGGGTGCCACCGTGGACCGTGCCGCCTTCGGTTTTTGCCTGTTCAAGGGCGTTGGTCATAGCCGTTAACGCGGCGCCGTCAATCAACGGGCCAACAAGGATACCATCGGCCAGCGGATCGCCCACCGGCAACCCGTCATAGGCAGTTTTGAGGCGCGGCAACAGTTGGTCATAGATATCTTCATGCACAATCAGGCGGCGCAGGGATGTGCAGCGTTGACCGGCGGTGCCAACGGCGGAAAATACAATCGCGCGCAGGGCCATTTCAAGATCGGCAGAGGGGGTGACGATCATCGCGTTATTGCCGCCAAGTTCAAGAATACAGCGCCCGAACCGTTCCGCCAGAGCCGCGCCAACCGCGTGCCCCATGCGGGTTGATCCGGTGGCCGAAACGATGGCCACATCGCGGGATTTGGTCAGGGTTTCGCCGGTATCGCGTTCACCAATCACCGTCTGGATCAACCCTTCAGGGGCATCGCCAAAACGCGCCATGGCACGGTCGCAAATGATCTGGGTGGCGAGAGCAGAAAGCGGGGCCTTTTCCGAGGGTTTCCAGATCACCGGATCACCACAGACAAGCGCCAGCGCGGCGTTCCATGCCCAAGGGGCCACCGGAAAATTGAACGCGGTGATGATGGCGCAAGTGCCCATCGGATGCCAGGTTTCGCGCATCGCGTGACCGGGGCGCTCGGACGCAATGGTTAGACCGAAAAGTTGCCGCGAAAGGCCCACGGCGAGATCGCAAATGTCGATCATCTCTTGAACTTCGCCAAGCCCTTCTTGGTAGATTTTCCCACATTCAAGCGACACCAAACGCCCGAGGTTTTCCTTCTCGGCGCGTAATTCTTCGCCCAGTAGCCGGACAAGTTCCCCACGGCGCGGTGCGGGGGTAGACTTCCATGTTTTGAATGCGGTTTTGGCCTTGGCGATCATTGCATCGACGTCGCTGGTGGAATGGGTTTTGAGCCGGGCAATGACGCTGCCGTCAACCGGTGTAAACACGTCAAGCGTGCCGCCGGTGATGTCGGATTTGGCAAGGCCTGCTGATTCAAGGATTTCGCTAGGGGTCATATCGGGTCTCCGCAATGTTGATTTGTGCGCAGTGTCCGACAAAATGTATAGTTAGATCAATTAGTCTAAATAGCCTTTTTCACGATATAAATAGACGAATTATCATGCTAATATGGCAAAATAACTATACGGAGCACTCTGTGGAAATTGGCATAAAAGACGAGCAACTGATTGATCTTCTGCGCGAAAACGGGCGGTTGTCGGTGTCTGACATTGCGCGTCGGCTTGCGGTGTCGCGCACGGCGGCGCAAATGCGGTTGCAAAAACTGGAACGTAACGGTGTTATTGAAGGGTATTCGGTCAAACTCTCGCCCGAGTATCTTGAAAACCGTGTGCGGGCCTTGGTGATGATGAAATTCCCGCCGAGCAAACGCGCCGACATCGAAATCCTGCTGGAAAATATCCCGCAGGTGACGTCGCTTTATTCGATCAGCGGGATCTATGATCTCGCGGCGGTGGTGTCGGCGCCGTCAATGGGGGTGCTTGATGTGACGATTGACCGGATCGGGTGCCTTGAGGGGATCGGGGAAACCATGTCATCGATTATTTTGTCGACCAAAATTGACCGCTAGGGGATATCGGATACCGAAATGTTGCGCGGGGTGCCGGCGGTGAATTCCAGCGTTTCAACGGCAAACATCTGCACAACCCTGTCGGGGCTTCTGGCGATCAAACGGGCGTCATCGCGGGTGAAGGAATAGTCGGCCATTGCACCGGCAAGAACCGCAGTATCGACGCCCGCGCCACCATGCACAAGATCACCGCGCCCGTTGGTCACGATCCGGTCATCGCCGCCATTGGCAATAAAGACATCACGTTTGTTGGTGCCGGTCAGGGTATCGGATTCCTCGGTGCCGGCGACAATTGCGCCGTGGAGAAACGTCGTTTCCGCGCGGGTTTCCCACCATGCGGGGGTTTGGGAATTATAGGTGACAAGCGCATCGTGGCGCGGGTTTTTATCGTCGAGATGGCGCAAGCTGCCCCAACTGCCGTATTGGCTTGGCTCTGAAACATCGACAAAAGCGTTGAACAATGTGCCCCCCGCCGCACGCCAACCCGCTAGCAAATCATTGTAAAGAACTGACATTTCCGGTGTGTAATTCAACAGATTGAAAAATCCGGTGAGATCGTCATTGCCGCTTAGGCCGCCAAGGCCGACAACATGGGTGCCGCCTTCATACATGATCATTTCATACCCGTTGGCCTGCGCGACCGCGGCCTGATAGGGTAAAACGTCGGTCAGGTATTCATTCAGAGAGCCGGATTTTATCCGCTCAATCGCGGGGGCAATGGCGTCGAAAAATTGGTGTTCTTCCACATAGACCCGCAGTTTGACCCGCGAATATCCCAAGGCCTCGCCCGCGTCTGTGGCGGTTTTACGGCTGCGTTCAATCCAGCCGAGAACCTCGGGCGCGGTTTCTTCTTCGCCAAGTTCAAGTCCGAAATATCCGGTGACCGCATAGGCATCAAACGCCTTGGCAGGGGCGATATTCGCGGGGTTTTCGGCAAGGTATAACGGCGCCTGAAGCAAGCCTTCTTCGAGACCGGGCCATCCGGTATGGGTGGCAATCACGCGGCTAAGGCGTTCCGGTGTATCGGCAAATACATCGGCCCAGATTTGCGCCATCTCGGCGGCGCGCATACCCGAATATTGCAGCCATGAATCGGGGGCCGCGTCTATTCCCCAACGGGTATTGGCCTGTTCGGCGACCCAATGCGCCTGTGGAAAGGTGAAATTCCACAGTTCGTTGGAATATTCGACATAGGCGCGCAATGCCGGATCAAGGGTGTCGTGCACCACCTGCGCGAAGGTGCGCATATAGGTGTCGTCGGCCATATGCGGCATGTTAAACCACGCGTCCGCACCGATCTGGTTGGCGAGTGTGATCATCACCTCAAGCGGGACACCGCGCCGGATATAGGTGTAATCGCTGGTTACCGCACGGTCCCGCCAAAACGTGGTGAGCGATCCGTTGGTAAACATCCAGTCCATAAACCGCAGGGCGCGCAGGTCCTGGATACGGGAGATCCAGTCGGGATTAAACAGGGCGCCGACCTCGAACAATGCAATATTGTCGTCGTGCACCACATGGATATCGCGGATATAATCGGCGGCATCTTCTGGGTCGGTTTCGACAATGGAAATGCCGACAGGACCATCGCCCGGGGTGAAATAGAAACGGATTTCACCGTCTTTATAACGCACCTTTTGGGCGCGCCCAGTCAGGCGGATTTTACCGCTGCCTTGGTAGGTCAAACGATACCATCCGGTAAGGGATTTGGCCGCTTTGGGTTGGTCGGTGAGAATGAAAGTTTCAACAGAGATCAGCGCATCGGGGATGGCAATCGGCCAACCGTCTGTGTCAAGAAACCCCGCGCTTTCAAGGTCTTGCGCATCCCACCCGCCCCATTGGTCCGGCAGATGCCCAACCCAGGGGCGCGCGGTTTTCATCAGGTCGATAAACGGGTGCTGGGTCGACCAATCTGCAATCCCGTTGAGACCCATCGCCAATGACGGATTCACCACACCAGAGCCGTCGATTGAGGGGGCGTCTGCCTGCACCAGCGCGATGTTTTCAAGGGTGATGGGCGTGGTTGCGGCGTGGTCGGATTGCAGGCCATTTTGAATGGTCTGGTTGATCCACGCAAGGTTGCTGCGCACCAAAGGATGTAGCGTATCAGGGAGTGTTAGATCGGGCGGCAAGGGGGCATCGTAGAGCGCGCTATAAGTAATGGAGCCGGCAAGGAAATACAGTGTCGCGGTGCCGTGGGGCGCATCATCAAGGTAAAGCGCGGCGGGGGGGAGGTCGGAGAGGGGACCTTCGCGAAGCAGGTTTGCGAGAATGGAGGCGACGGGAATCAGGGTGATGTCGTAGTCGGGGCGCTTTTGGCGCAGTTTTGCGGCCCAATCGGTATACCAATCGTGGTATTCGCCATCTATACTATTGTAATAACGCAAAAATTTACGTCTCGAGGCGCTTTTTTCCATAAGGCCGGGCATTTCGGGCCAACCTTCGTAGAGATAGAATTTCGGGGTGATCCCTTGTGCAGCGACCCAATCAAAAACCGCCAGAGTATCGTCTAAGGGTGTGTTATTGCTGGGATTTACCCACTCTCCGGGTTGATCGGGGGCGGTGGATTGGATGAAGTTGGCGGGGTTGATCACGATGGTATCAAAAGGGGCATCCCCGAATGGGCGACGTTCCGCGTTCCAGACATTGCGCACATCGCGGATGGACCAATTGGCGGCGGGGGGCAAATTTGCCGAGAAATCACGCAGGAAACCCCAATTGCCATCAACGCGAAACCGATCCCCCGTAGCGGTGGCGATTTGACCCACCCAATAGGGCGTAGAGGTTTGATAACTCTCGCTTAAATGATGGATGAGACTGTTGCCGAAAATATAGGCGTTGACGTCTTTGGCAGCGCTTTGACTGCCAATCAACAGGCATATGATCAGGGATGCGAAACGGGTCATAAGGCGGGTATGAATGGGTATGAACATGAGGAATGGTATCGCGCCGTCAGGGATATGTCACCCGCGCAATGCTGTTATGGATAATTGAGAGGTGGTCGCGGGATTTCGGATCAGCAGTTAAGATGGATCGACTAATGAGAAAGACGATTCAAAATGACGAAACGAAAGAACCACTCGTCCCATTGCCCGGCAGTGGTTTGCTCTTGCAAACCATGAGAGGGGGATTTCAAGGCCAAGGTTGCGCTTGAAGCGATCCGCGAAGAAATGCCGATGTCGGAGCTGGCGAAAAAGTACGGCGTGCATCCCACCCAGATCGGCACCTGGAAACGCGCGGCGATTGAAAACATGGCCACGGCATTTACTAGGCGAGGTCATGATCCAGAGCGGGTTGATGAAGCACAGGTCGAGAAACTGCATTCCAAGATCGGCCAGCTTGTGGTGGAGCGGGATTTTTTGGCCAACGCCTCGGTTCAATTGCTCGGAACGCGAGGCAAAAAATGGTGAGCAAGGAGCATGATTTGAGCGTCCGGCGGCAATGTCGCTTGCTATCGAGTTAACCGCGAATCTTGGTGATGGCATAATTTTCAGGTGGCGTATCATGGATGTGATTCATGCATCCAATATTTCCAGGAAAGGAAAGATCCGCCATGACAGAGACTACAGTTACACCCCTCATACTGGTCTTGTCGCGATTACGTTCCGGTCTCTCAACTCATTTAAGCGGCCTTTCGTTCGAAAGCCAAGGGGCTTTTACCGCCCAGCGATGAATGCCGCCGCCGTGGAT
>JAUZRV010000104.1 GCA_030950105.1 Rhodobacterales bacterium
TAAGCTTTCCAGCCCAATTTATGCGGGTAAAGTTCAAACGACGGGTGGGTTTCAGCCCCGACAACACCTTCCACATGGTGGCGGAACAAAGACAGCCAGAACGGTTGAATGATCACGCCTTCATCTTGCATGATTTTTTCAATTTTCGCCATGACTTTGGAGCGCGCACCGGCATCGGAAATTGCCATGGCTTCGACCAGAAGGCCGTCGAATTCTTCATTGGCAAACCCGGCTTCGTTCCATGCCTCGCCAGTGCGATAGGCAAGGGCGAGAACCTGAACCCCAAGCGGGCGCTGGTTCCAGTTGGTCGAGGAGAACGGGTATTTCGCCCAGTCATTCCAGAAAGTTGGCCCCGGCAGAACCGTGCGTTTCACCTTGATACCGGCATCGCGCAATTGCGCGGCAACCGCATCGGTGGTGTCGGTGCGCCAATCGCCATCAATCGAGGTTAATTCGTGCTCGTAATCGCCCATGCCGGCCTCGTCCATCAGGGCCTTGGCACCTGCTGGATCAACGGTTTGGGCCGGAAGCGCCGCATATTCCGGGTGTTTTGGCGAAACATGGTGGTTTTCCGCTGGCGCACCTTTACCGGCAATCCCGAGTTCAAGGCACACGTTATTATCAACCGCCATGGCAAGGGCGCGCCGCACGCGCACGTCGGCGTATGGTTTTTTACCGTCGACTTCGGTTTGTTGATTGGTGCGGATCACGATGGTGTTCGCGGTTTCGACTTCGGATTTGATCCAGCCGTCAAGACCGTCAAACACATCTACAAAATCCCCATCGCTGCGGTAGACCATGTCGATTTCTTCGGATTCAGCAGCGGCAACAAAGGCCGAGGCGTCGGTGCCGTAGTCGATATAGTCGATGCGATCGAGATATGCGCCTTTGTCCCACCATGTGTGGTTGGTGTTGCGCACCAAGGATGCGCTAACGCCCACATCAAAATCGGCAGGTAGGTAAGGGCCGGTGCCGACCGGATTACCGATCATATTTTCGGGATCATGCGAGGCGTGTGTAATCGCCGCCGGGTAATCGGCCATGCCCGGAATAATGGTGATATCCGCGTTTGGCATGGTCAATTTGACGGTGTGACTATCAACAACGGTAATGGCACCATCGCGGGCCTTGTTGGTATCGGCGTCAATCAGGGACGCCATACGACCGGCCATCGAATTGCCTTCGACGTCTTTGTCACACCACATGGCGATGTTGCGCGCCACATCTTCGGCAGTGAAATCGTCGCCATTGTTCCATTTTACGCCCTTGCGCACGTTCAATGTAAATTCGGTGGCGTCGGCGTTGGCTTCCCAGCTCTCGACGAGGCGGCCTTCGGTTGACCCGTCAGCGTTGATTTGAACCAGATATTCAAGCCAGCCACGGGTATAGTTGGCAATTTCGGACCAATCATAAGTGCGTGGATCCTTGAGGGCGCGGACCGCCATCTGGATACGCAAAGTGCCGCCCATGCTGGCGTGGGCGCCGGCCTGAACCGGCTGGGTCAGGCCACCCAATGTATAAGCCGTTGCCGAAGCAACCCCCAGCGCAGTTGCGCGGGTCAGAAATTCGCGGCGGTCGATTTTACCAGCCTTGAATTCTTCTGCATACATTTCTGCGGCCGGATCAGGGCGATTTACTGAAGGTTAGAAAGTTGTTGCAAATCATACGGGTATATGAATCTTTGTTCTGAACGTCAGGCCCGGAGGTTATTATCTTGATTTCAGTTCGATCAGTTTTACGTCAGGTTCCTGATCCGCGCGGC
>JAUZRV010000105.1 GCA_030950105.1 Rhodobacterales bacterium
TTCGGCTATCGCAAGGTGCGCTATCGCGGGCTGGCCAAAAACGAGGCGCAGATATTCAGCCTTATGGCGCTCGCCAACCTCTACCTCGCGCGAAGATGCTTGAGGGCGGAATCTGCCTGAAATCAGGGGAGCGGGGTAAAACAGTCGCGAAAGCGGCCGCAAAACGGCTGGTGCCGTGAACCCGAGCGGCAATCTACAACTTCCGCATGCCGAACGCCATGTTGTTCAGAGTTTCCCTAAGAGAGCTGCCATTATTGAGCCGAATCGTCAGGTGGCCTACTATGATGCCGCAAACGCGCTGCTTTAAACGAATATCCGGAAAGGAACTCTCAACTTGATTGCCTATATCACCGTCGGTGCTGATGACATCGCGCGCGCAAAACGGTTTTACTCTGCGTTCCTGCCCGCCCTTGATTACGGGCTGAAGGAAGGTCCCGAAGGCCTTAGTTACGCGCTGCCCGTAGCGTCGGGTCAATCTGCCGTTCTGCCGGATTTCTACGTTAAACCAACCTTCGATGGATGTCCGGCCTCGGCTGGGAACGGTGCAATGATCGCATTCGAGGCGTCCAGTCAAAAACAGGTCCGTGATCTTCACGCCGCCGCCCTTGCCGCTGGTGGCTTTGGCGAGGGCCAGCCGGGGTTTCGCAAATCGTATGGACCGCATTTTTACGTAGGCTATCTTCGCGACCCCCAAGGCAACAAGATCGCCCTGTTCTCCAATGATCGAAATGAACCCGGACGAGACGGATAACGCGGGCGACACAGGCGACACAGGCGACAACCGTGCATTATTCACATGCGGAGAGTGACATAACCGGCTTGTTAAAACCTAATCCGGTAAAACCGTGGCCCCTATTCCTCAAATCGACCTTTGCAATCACGACCCTGCGCATACCGCTTTGTTTCCGGAAACTCGGGCAACCATCCCTCACGGCGAATGGTCCAGCTTTCATAGCTTGGCGTGAATTGGTCCTCTGCGTCCAACGCCCCCAAATGTATTTCGATTTCGTCGCCGCTTTGCGCAAACACCGATGAACCGCAGCGAGGACAAAAAAACCGTCCGGCGTAATCGCGGGTCTCGCCTTTGATGGTAACGGCGTCTTGCGGAAACACGGCTGCCGCATAGAACAGCGCCCCGTGATGCTTGCGGCAATCGCGGCAATGGCAAACACCGACACGATATGGCTTGCCCAGCGCAACAAATTGAACATCCCCGCAGAGACAACCTCCGGTGACCTGATCCATGGGGTATCTCCTCTACGGTTCATGCTTTGGCAAACCCGACACCGGTCCTTCACCTTTTGGTAACAGATATACGGGTGCCGGTCACATCCTTTGGATCGGCCCGCCCTATAAAAAAAGGCCCGGCAATCGCCAGGCCCATTCATTATCCGAACAAACGCAGCCCTAAAGCATCGCCATACCGCCATTCACATGCAGCGTGGTCCCCGTCACATAGGCCGCCTCGGGGCTTGCCAGATAGACAACCGCCGCGGCAATCTCGGCTGGTGTGCCCATGCGCGCCGCCGGTATCTGCTTGTTGATCGTGGCCTTCTGGTCGTCGGTCAATTTATCGGTCATTGGCGTGGCAATAAAACCGGGGGCGACCGCATTTGCCGTAATCCCCCGACTGGCCACCTCATAGGCAATGGATTTGGTCATGCCCACCATTCCGGCCTTGGACGCCGCATAATTGGCCTGCCCGGGATTGCCGGTTGCGCCCACAATAGACGAGATATTGATAATCCGCCCCCACCGCGCCTTCATCATCGGCCGCATCACCGCGCGACACAGGCGCATGGTGCTGGTCAAATTCACCGCCAACACCTGATCCCATTCTTCGTCCTTCATCCGCATGAAAATATTGTCACGGGTAATTCCGGCGTTGTTCACCAGAATATCAAGACTGCCCATCGCCTCGATCGCCTGTTTGGGCAGCGCCGCAACCGCATCACTATCGCCAAGATTACACGGCAACACAAATGCCCGCTCCCCAAGCTCCGCCGCCAATGCCTCAAGCGGTTCAACCCGCGTGCCGCTCAACCCGACCGTGGCCCCTGCCGCATGTAATGCCTTGGCAATTTCCCCGCCAATGCCACCCGACGCGCCGGTTACCAACGCAGATTTCCCCGTAAGATCAAACATTTTTCGCCCTGCCCTATTCTTCAATTTCCCGCGCGCAAACAATCCTTGTCACGCATTTTCAATATGACATCAGCCGCTTCTCGCAGCAAGCCTTTGCAAGCCACACCAGCGCGCCTTTTCCGTTGCAAAACCCGCGCAACACCCCTAAGACCGCGCCTTTGTTGCCGCCAAAGGATCACATAATGCCCCGCAAAACACTTGCAATGGACTTTGGAACCTCGAATTCGGCGGCCGCCATTCTGGTCGGCGACACCCCGATGCGCATCGCGGTTGATGATGGCTATGACACCCTGCCCACCGCGGTGTTTTTCCCGTCTGACGGCACCGACATGCAGATTGGCCGCGCGGCCAGCAAGGCCTTGATTGACGGCCACGAAGGCCGCTATATGCGGGCGCTTAAAAACGTGCTCGGCACATCATTGTTCAATGAATCCAAACTGGTGGGGGGGAAACGCCAAACCCTGTCCGACATCGTCACCGCCTTTATTGCCATGGTAAAACACCGCGCCGAGATCACAACAGGCGAAACCTTCACCCATGTCCTTTCTGGCCGTCCGGTGCATTTTCACACATCCGATCCAACCCGCGACGCCCGCGCCCAATCGGATTTGCGCGCCTGTTACCTCGCCGCCGGATTCGAACAGGTGACCTTTATGTTCGAACCCGAAGCCGCCGCCTTGGCCAGCTATCAACATGGTCAAATCGGCAAAATCGGTCTGATCGTCGACATCGGCGGCGGCACCTCGGACTTTTCGCTCTTTCAACGCCAAGACCAGGGTTTTGAAATTCTGGCAAGCCACGGTATCCGGCTTGGCGGCACCGATTTTGACCACGCGGTTTCCATGAAACATGTCATGCCCCTATTGGGCCATGGCGGCACTTTGCGTCGCGAATTCGGCGATGGCCTGTTGCCGGTGCCAAAGGCCATTTATAATGATCTGGCGACATGGGCCAAAATCCCGTTCCTTTATTCGCACAAAACCCGACTGGCCACCGCACAAATGGCCCAACTCGCGGTCGATCAAAAGGCCTTCGCACGTTTGCAAACCCTTCTTGATTTCGAACTTGGCCACGAACTTGCTTTCGCTGTCGAGCGCGGTAAAATCGCCGCCAATTCCGAAACCGACACGGCGCCCGTGCAACCGGCCACCATCCCGATGGGCTTTGTTGAACCGGGACTGGCCCCCGCCCTGACCAAGGCATCGCTTGATTTGACATTACAGGGGTTTCGCAACCACCTTGGAACCGCCGCCAAAGAAACCCTGCGCCTTGCCGGAGTTCCCGAAAACGCCGTGTCCAACGTGATCCTTGTCGGCGGTTCAAGTCTGATGCAGATGGTCGCCGCCGAAATGCGCCTGATCTGTCCCCTCGCAAACCAGAGCTATAGTGACGCCTTTACCGCAGTGATTGACGGGCTGGCACGCGCCACGGCCCCCCTCCCCGCCAAGTCATCCCCACCGGGCCCCCTTTGACCAATCCCGACAGACACGCTCACAACGCTTGCAGATTGGCCAATTTCCCGCTCTAACAAGGCCAACACCACAATTAGGGCCATCCCATGCGCAGCAAACTCGGCTTTCTCTGGCAACATCACCGTGTCACCTTCCTCGCGTTCCTTGCCGCAATTCTGGTTACGCTGTTCTTCGTCATCCGCATGGCCGTCTTTACCCTCTATTGGTCTGATCCCGATCACCGCAACCAACCTCCCCAAGACTGGATGACACCACGATACATCGCCTTTTCATGGGGGCTAGAGCCATCCGACGTGGCCCGCGCCCTTGGCGTAACCCCGGCTTTCGGGCCGCGCCCCAACCTTGAACAAATCGCCCGGACGCGCGGCGTGCCGCTCTCGGTGCTTTATGATGAACTTGCCGCATTGCTCGCCCCGACCGACAGCCTTACCCGGGCACCAATCAAATCACCGGACGATTCATCCGGCGAGGTCTCGCCGTGAACGACTGGCTCCTGCTCCACCTCACGGCATACGGCGTGCCCCTGTTGTTTCTCACCACCTACCTAACCCGAATTATTCATGAAGCGGCGTAAATCGTTTGGCGGGCGTAGATCAAGCTGTTGAAATGTCGTATGATTTTGGTGTTGAACAAGATCATTCACCTCCAGCAGAAAATCCAGCCCGCCATGAACGACGATACAC
>JAUZRV010000106.1 GCA_030950105.1 Rhodobacterales bacterium
ACTCAAGACGCTTGGGGTGGATGCGCTGATGCTTTCGGCGGCGGCGGGGCGGGCGTAGGGATCACCTGTTTGTGATTGGACCTTGGGGCGCGTTTGGAATGGGTTGAAACGATGAATACACAAAAACCGCAGACCGCGCCCAACCAACAGAATATCGTTCTGGATATTTATCAATCTTTTCGGGCCATGCCGATCTGGGTGCAAGTCTGGGTGGTGGGTATTCTGGTGCCGGTCAATATGGCGAGCCTGCTGTTTGTGTTTGAACCGGGCGGGATATTGATCGCGTTTCTGGCCAATATTGCGATGCTGATGAACCTGCCGGTGATGATCAAGGATCGCGGGTTTTCCAAAATGATGGCCCTGTCGCATTTGATCCCGTGGGGGATATTGATTGCGATACTGGTGTTTGCGCCACTTGTGGCCGAGGGAAATTACGCTATTTACCTCAAGGTGTTGTTGGGTGTTGATCTGATATCACTTGCGTTTGATTTTCCCGATGCGGTGAAATGGAAACGCGGAGATCGCGCGGCGGCAGGGCGCTAAGCCGTTGCTTTCGGGCGCGGCGCGGCGGCGCGGCGCAGACGGTCATTGATGGCGCGGCCAAGACCGGTTTCGGGAATGGGTGACACGGCAATGACCGTGATTTCGCGCGCATCAAGCCGGTGAAGATAATCAAAAAGGCGGGCGGCGGCCTCGGTCAAATCGCGCGTTGGTGACAGGTTTAACGCGCAATCAACATCGCCAAAGCCGAGCAAAAGTTCACCATCGCGCAAATCGGTGGCATTGAGGCGAATTTTGGCGTTTGGCGCGTAATGCGAGGCCATTTGGCCCGGAGACGTGAGGGGTGCGGCATGGGTGTCTGTGGTTTCCGTGGTTTCAGGCAGGGTGAGGGCATGACCAACGACCGCCTCGATGTCTTCGGTTGCGATGCCACCAACGCGCAGCAATTGCACATCCGGTGAAACGCCCAGAATGGTGGATTCAACCCCGACCGCACAGGGACCGGCATCTATGACCGCGTCTATGCGTCCGGCAAGGCCATTGATAACATGGGTGGCGGTGGTCGGACTTATCCGGCCCGACGGATTGGCCGAGGGCGCGGCCACCGGCCCGCCAAAGGCACGTAGCAACGCCTGTGCCACGGGATCGGCGGGAATTCGGATGGCCAAGGTCGGCAGATCGGCAGTGACCAATGCGGACAGGCCGGTATCGGGTTTGCGCGGCAACACCATGGTCAGGGGACCGGGCCAAAATGCATCCGCGAGGCGCTGGGCAAGATCGGACCATTCCACATAGGTTTGGGCGGTGTTGATATCGGCGACATGCACGATCAGCGGATTAAAACGTGGGCGGTCCTTGGCGGCGAAAATGCCGGCAACCGCCCGATCATTGCGCGCATCCGCCCCGAGACCATAAACAGTTTCGGTAGGAAACGCGACAAGCCCCCCGCGCGCAAGAATGGCAGCGCCGGTTTCATATCCCGCACCATCGGGAACAAGTGTTTGTGTGGGCAGGTTATCCATAATCGTGACGCCGCGTTCCGGTTGTGGGGTGTGAGGGCTTGCTTAATATGCCTCCTATCGCTTAATGGGGCGGCTTGCCAAGCGGGCAGTTGGCCCTGTTGCCTCTGTTTATCCCGTCATGTCCATCCCAATGGAGACCCCTCATGCCATATCAAGCCGCCGTTTCTGAATTCCAATTCCTGTTTGATCATGTGGTCGATTTCGACCAAATCGCCGCCACTGACCGGTTTGCCGAAGCGACGCCTGATTTGGTGAGCGCGATATTGGTTGAAGCCGGCCGCATGTGCGACGAGGTTCTGGCACCTGTGCAACGCGATGGCGATCTTCATCCGGCGGTTTTGGAAAACGGGGTGGTGCGCACCTCGCCGGGGTTTGACACGGCATATCGCGCGATTGCCGACGGGGGTTGGGTGTCGACAAGTGCGCGTGAGGAAAACGGCGGTATGGGGCTGCCGTTGTCTGTAACGGCGGCGGTGAATGAAATGATGGCGGGGGCGTGTCTGTCGATTGCGTTGAACCCGTTGATGACACAAGGGCAGATCGAGGCGCTGGAACACCACGCCAGTGATGCACTTAAATCGGTGTTTCTACCCAAGCTGATTACCGGCGAATGGTGCGGCACGATGAACCTGACCGAACCACAGGCCGGATCGGATGTGGGTGCATTATCAAGCCGTGCCGTGGACAATGGTGACGGCAGTTTTGCGGTGACCGGCACCAAGATTTTCATTAGCTGGGGCGACAATGATTTTGCCAGCAATATTTGCCATCTGGTGTTGGCGCGCCTTCCCGATGCACCGGCGGGCACCAAAGGCATAAGCCTGTTTCTGGTGCCCAAATATCTGCCCGATGATGCCGGAAACGCCGGTGCCGCCAATACGTTGTCGGTGGTGTCGCTTGAACATAAACTCGGACTGCACGGCAGCCCGACGGCGGTGATGCAATTTGACGGGGCCAAAGGGTGGCTTGCCGGGGCCGAAGGGGCGGGGATGAAGGCGATGTTCACCATGATGAACAATGCCCGTCTTGGTGTGGCCGGACAGGGAATTGGCGCGGGCGAGGGGGCGTATCAACAGGCGCTGGCCTTTGCGATGGAGCGCAAACAGGGTCGCAGCCCGATCGCGGGCGGCAATGGCACCATTATTGACCATGCCGATGTGCGGCGCATGTTGGCCAGTATGAAGGCCGATCTTTTTGCCGCGCGCGCCATTGCCATGGCCTGTGGCGTGGCGATTGATATGGGCACGGCGACGAATGACCCGGAATGGCAGGCGCGGGCCGCGTTTTTGACCCCGATTGCCAAGGCGTTTGGCACCGATACCGGCATTGCGGTGGCCGAGGCCGGTATTCAGGTGCACGGCGGTATGGGTTTCATCGAGGAAACCGGCGCGGCGCAATACGCGCGCGACGTGCGGGTAACGGCGATCTACGAAGGCACCAACGGAATTCAGTCGATGGATCTTGTGGGGCGTAAATTGATGGATGGCGGCGATGCGGCCTGTCGACTTCTGGACGAGATCGAGGCCGCCGCCGAGGCCGCGCGTTCCGATTTTCCCAATTTGGCCGAGGCGGTATGGCAAGCCAACGAAAGCCTGCGCGAGGCGACCGAATGGATGGTCACGCAAGAGCAGCTTAACCACAGGTTTGCCGGATCGGTGCCCTATTTGCGCGCCTTTGCACGGGTTCTGGGCGGGTATTTTCATCTCAAGGCGGCATTGGCCGAGAGAGGAAATGGCAAGCGCACCAAATTGGCACGGTTTTATATTTTGCGACTTCTGGGCGAAGTGACCGGATTGTTAAGCCATGCAACGGCGGGGGCGGACGATCTCTATGCGCTGTCGGATGCGGATTTGGGGGCGTGAAGGATTTGAACAAACTGGACATGGGCGGATTGCGGTATCCGTGGGACACGCCACCGGCCGAAGGCGAAGCGATCGAAATTGCCAAGGGCGTGTTGTGGATGCGGTTGCCGCTGCCGATGGCGCTTGACCATGTGAATATCTACGCCCTCGACGAAGGCGATAGCTGGACGTTGATTGACGCCGGTATGTATACCAAAAAGACCGTGGCGATCTGGAAAAAACTGCTGGCCGGGCCGCTGGCGGGGAAATCTGTGGGGCGGATTATCCTGACCCATCATCACCCTGATCACGTGGGCATGGTGGGGTGGTTTATGCCCGGTGGCGAAGGCGGGATGCACGCCGAATTGGTGACCACGCGCACCGCCTGGTTGATGTCACGCATGCTTATTCTCGATGTCGAAGTGTTGCCCACCGAACAGGCCAAAGCGTTTTGGCGCAGTGGTGGCATGGATGCCGATCTTTATGAAACGCGCTGCCACGAGCGGCCATTCAATTTTGCCGATATTTCGCACCCGTTGCCGGTGGGGTATACGCGCGTGCAACAGGATGATGTGATCACTGCCGGTGGGCGCACGTGGGATATTCATATCGGCAATGGCCACGCGCCCGAACATCTAACGATGTGGTCGCAAGACGACAATCTGGTGCTGGCGGGGGATCAGATATTGCCGTCGATAAGCCCCAATATCGGTGTTCATTCGACCGAACCGGCGGCTGATCCTTTGGCCGATTGGCTTGAGGCGTGTGAACGGCTTGCGACGCTGGCGCGCGAGGACCATCTGGTGCTTGGCGGGCATAAATTGCCGTTCACCGGATTGCCGCGCCGGATGCGGCAATTGATCGACAATCATCACGGTGGATTGGGGCGCCTTCTCAAACATCTGGAAACCCCGCGCACCGCAGCCGAGTGTTTTCCACCGCTGTTCAAACGGAAAATTGATCACGGGGTTTACGGATTAGCCCTTGTAGAAGCCATCGCACATCTTAATCATTTGCTGGTATTGGGCAAAGTGGACCGCGAACGGCGGGCCGATGATGCATGGATCTGGCGTGTGAAGGGATAGTTCGGGATGGGTGAGGAAATTGAAACGACTGCAGAGGCCGTCGAAGGCGAGGCGCTTGATAATGCCCTGCCGCGTCGCCATGATGTGCATGCCGACCCCGATGTGCCGCCCACCGGGGATTTGGCCGATGAAGTGATTTCCAAACCTATAGCGCAAAAAAGCCCTGCCGAATGGGCCTATGAACGATTGATCATTTATATCCAGAATTTCGAAGAACAGCTTGATAATGAACACGAGATTGCCATGGGATTTGCCGGTGGCGAAGCGGGGATTCTGCGCATTGAGGGCATGGGATTTTTCGACCCTGATATCGTGACGTTCTATGGCAGCGACGAAAGCGGCACAAAAACCCAGCTTATCCAACACGTGAGCCAGTTGAGCGTGCTATTGCGCGCTCTGCCCAAAGAAATTCCGGCCAAGGCCCCCAAACGCATCGGTTTTCGTTTGGCGGCAGATCTGGAAACTGTGTAACAGGATGAAACTGTCATGGTGACAGCCGCGATAAAATGATTTACTGAGCCTAAAAGCGCAAACAGAGGGACGCAAAACATGAGTGACCACAAGCACGGCGAGATGAACACGTTTTCGCAACAAAAAATGTTCGAAAAATTTGTCAAATTTACCACCCGTTCGATCTATGTGATCATTGCGGTTCTGATTTTTATGGCGATTGTTGGCGCATAAATCCTCTAATAACGAATTTATAATGTGGGTGGCTGGTTATGCTTAGGGTATTATTTGCACTGGTTTCTGTTGCATTTCTGGCATCGTGTAGCGCGGGCGAATCTGTTTGGGCGTCGGACGAACGTATCCAGCAGGTCATGTATCGTGACCCCGGTCCGGCCAAATTGACCCTGTTCACTATGGTCAGCAACAGCACCGGCAGTGGCGCGCATACATCATTGATGATCAACGGCTCGCAGCGGGTGATCTTTGATCCCGCAGGGTCGTTCGGCCATCCGAGCATCCCCGAGCGCAACGATGTTGTCTTTGGCATCACGCCACATATCGCCGATGTCTATACGCGCTATCACGCGCGCGAGACCTACCACGTGGTGGTGCAAGAACTCGAAGTGAGCGCGGAAGTGGCCGAGGCCCTGTTGCAGCGTGCTATGGCCTATGGTGCGGTTTCCAAGGCGCATTGCACCAATTCCACCTCGTCGATCCTGAAAGGCGTTCCTGGGTTTGAAAATATTCGGGTTACCTATTTCCCCAATAACCTTGCCAAACAATTTGGCGCGCTTCCCGGGGTGACGCAACAGGTGCTTTACGAATACGATTCAGATGATAATTCGCGTGTTTTGCGCGAATGGGTGCCTACAGAAGGGTAACGTTTTTCGCGGCCTTTACCCCAGCAGATACAGCCCTGAATAAAGCGTGACCGCACCACCGAAAATTGCGGCCATCGTATTGCGGGTGAAATATCCCACGGCCAATGTGGCACAGGCGGCGATCATTCGCGGCGCGTCCATCATGCCGTCGGTTGCCGCAGGCCAAACCACCATCGGGGCCACAAGGGCCGGCAAAACCGCCACCGCCGTATAGCGCAGATGGCGCAATAACCACGACGGCATTGGCCGGTCCCCGATGATGTCGGTGAACACAAACCGCAGGCCGAAACTGCCCACGGCCAGCAGGATCATCACAATCCAGAGTGACGTGCGATCAATCATGGCCTGCCTCCTTGCGGCGATCAAGCACCAGTTCCACAAAAGCGCCGGTGATCATGCCGCCAAATCCCGCAAGGATCAGCCCGAGGTTGAACGGCACAAAGGTCAACGAGAGTGACAAAACCACCGCCACAAACGCCGCCGCGATATGGGTAAAGGTGCGCAACATCGGCGCAATCATCGCCAGAAACGTGATCGGGACTGCGAAATCGAGGGCAAAACCCGCCGGAATTGCCGATCCGACCAAGGCACCTACCAGTGTCATCAAATACCACAACGGCGCAATCGGCGTGACCACCCCGAAGAAATATCCGATCCGGTCGCGGGTGTCCCAATCGGGATAGCGCTCCACCGCAAGCATGCTCATCGCGTAACTCTGATCCACCGTGAGATAGGCGGCAAAGGCCCGCTGCCACAGGGGCGCACCGCCAATATAGGGCGTGAGAGACGCGGAATACATCGCCATGCGCAGGTTCACCGCCAGCGACGACAGCAGCACAACAATCGTGGGTGTGTTATCACCAAGCAGTTGCAGCGCGGTGAATTGTGACGCACCGGCAAATGTGGTGATGGTGAAAAACATGGTCTCTACGATGGACAATCCGGCCTCGGTCGCGACGACGCCGAACAACAGCGCAAAAGGCGTGACCACAAGAATAAACGGTGCACCGTGGCGCACACCTGTCCAATAGGTCGATTTTCGTTTGGTCGATGTCATGGGGTCTCTCAATAGCGTTTCGCATTCAATTTGAGGCATGGTTCGGACGCGAAACGCACGCGATGCATGAAGGTATTACACGTTTCGCCACATTCTCTGATTCTAATAGACGGTGAAACGTTTTAGGGTGACTATAAAACAGCCCTACGCCGCAAATTACGGAGATGCAATTGGCCAAGCGAGAAGATATTTCGGATTACATTATTGCCCCCGACCCTGATGGCGCGGGATTAAGCACGGCAGTTCAAGGTATAGATCACGATGGCAAGCCCCAAGTGATCAACGTGGTGACCGAACGCCCGTTGACGATATTCCTGAACAGTCAGGAAATCGTCACCGCGATGACCATTGGCGATCACCCCAAGTACCTCGCGCTCGGGTTTTTGCGCAATCAGGGCATGTTGAAAGATGCCGATGATGTGTTGCGCGTCGATTATGATGATGACCTCGAAACGGTGGTGGTGCGCACCGCATCCAAAACCACCTATGAGGAGAAAATGAAGAAGAAAACCCGCACTTCTGGCTGTGCGGTGGGCACGGTATTTGGCGACATGATGGAGGGGTTAGAGGGCGTGGTTTTGCCGGATCTCAAGGTGAAAACCTCGGATCTTTATGCGCTGGCCAGCAAGATCAACCGCACGCCGTCCCTTTATCTGACTGCGGGGGCGATCCACGGCACGGTGTTGTGTCACGGCGCGCGCCCGATGGTGTATATGGAGGACGTCGGGCGGCACAATGCAGTCGACAAAATCGCGGGTTGGATGTTGTCCGAAGGCGTGTCAGCGGGCGATAAGGTGCTTTATACCACAGG
This sequence comes from Rhodobacterales bacterium, assembly GCA_030950105.1. GTDB lineage: Bacteria > Pseudomonadota > Alphaproteobacteria > Rhodobacterales > Rhodobacteraceae > JAUZRV01. The sequence goes on from JAUZRV010000106.1 coordinate 7,649, forward strand.
GCGTATGACTTCCGAGATGGTGATAAAAACCGCGATGATGGGTATTCCGGTGCTGGCATCGCGGTCGGGTTTTACCGCGTGGGGCGTGGAAATTGCCCGTCAGGTCGGGTTGACATTGATCGGCCGTATGCGCGGGCGGCGGTTTATTTGCCTGTCCGGCGAAGATCGGTTGCTGCGCGATGTTGATCCGGCGGATGTCGCCGACGAGCCGCGCAAATCGGGGCGCAAGGGGGCGGTATGAAACAACCTCTCGGAGTGATCCTTGCCGGTGGGCGTGCGACGCGCATGGGGGGCGGTGACAAAGGTTTGTTGGCGCTGGGCGATCGGACGTTGATGGACTATGTGATTGAACGGCTGGAACCGCAGGTGGATGGGTTGGCAATCAATGCCAACGGTGATCCGGCGCGGTTTTCCCGGTTCGGGGTGCCGGTGATTGCCGATAGCATTGATGGATTGGCAGGGCCATTGGCGGGGGTTTTGGCGGGGCTGGATTGGGCGGCGTCAAAAGGGGCCGATCATATTGTGACCGCCGCCGCCGACACGCCGTTTTTTCCCTGTGATCTGGTGCCGCAGTTGCAATTGGCGGGGGAAGGCATGGCACAACCTTTGGTTTTGGCGGCGACACCGGACCCCAAACGCGGCACGGCGCGCCAGCCGACATTCGGGTTGTGGCCGGTGGCATTGCGCGACGATTTGCGCGCCGCATTGCAGGGGGGATTGCGTAAAGTGGTGATCTGGACCGAGGCGCACGGCGGGCGTGAAGCGGTGTTTCCCTTTGTCGATGTGAACCCGTTTTTCAATGTGAATACGCCCGGTGATTTGGCGAAAGCCCAAAGTATATTAGGGGTAAGGGTATGAAAATATACGGAATTACCGGATGGAAGAATGCCGGAAAGACCGGATTGATGGAACGGTTGGTCGCAGAGTTTTGCGCGCGGGGATTGTCGGTTTCTACGGTGAAACATGCCCATCACACGTTTGATGTGGACCAGAAAGGCAAGGATAGTTACCGCCATCGCGATGCCGGTGCGCGCGAAGTTTTGCTCGCGTCTGGCACGCGGTGGGTGTTGATGAACGAGTTGCGCGGAGACGCCGAACCGCCGTTGGCCGATCTGTTGGCGCGGCTCTCGCCGGTCGATCTGGTGTTGGTTGAGGGCTATAAACGCGATCACCATCCCAAGATCGAAGCTTTTCGGGCAGAGACAGGTAACCCGTTAATTGCAAAACAGGATCAAACTATCAAAGCCGTGGCGTCGGATAGTAAAATCGCGATTGACCGGCCGGTTTTTGATCTCGATGATACAAGCGCGATTGCCGATTTTATTGCCGGAGAGTTGACCCTATGAAAACCCCGATTCCCGATTTGACACCCCCGCCGTTGCGCGACGACTGTTTTGCCCTGCCTGCGGGGGTGGATTGGGCGCCGGTGGACGAAGCGCTGGCGTTGTTGCGCGGGCGTTTGAATGTGGTTGCGGCGGTGGAAACCTGTGGTTTGAGCGACGCTTTGGGGCGGGTTCTGGCGGTGGATGTGATGGCGCAGCGATCAAACCCGCCGACGGCGAATACGGCGGTGGATGGTTACGGATTTGCCTTTGCAAGCCTTGGAAAGGGCGATCAAACCCTGCCTTTGGTCGAAGGACGGTCGGCAGCCGGAGACGAATATAAAGACGTTGTTCCAAAAGGTTACGCGGTTCGTGTTCTCACGGGGGCCACTATTCCGGACGGCGTGGATACGGTTGTATTGCAGGAAGATTGCACCATCACCGACAGCGATATCATATTCGCCGCAGGGGTGCGCAGCGGGGCCAACACCCGCCGCGCCGGTGAAGATATTGTGGGCGGTAATGTGGCGCTTGCGGTCGGGCGCAGGATCACGGCGGCGGACCTTGCGTTGATGGCGGCGGTGGGCATTTCCACGGTGCAGGTGCGGGCAAAATTGCGGGTGGCGGTGGTGTCGACAGGGGATGAACTGGCCGAGGTAGGCGAGGTCGCAAGGGACGGTCAAATATACGATGCCAACCGGCCTATGTTGTTGGGGATTATAGAGAAACTCGGATTTCAGGGCGTGGATATGGGGCGGGTCAGGGACACCCGTGATGCGCTTGAAACCTGTTTGAACGAGGCGGCGACACGGGCGGATGTGATTATCACCTCGGGCGGGGCATCGGCGGGGGATGAAGACCATGTTTCCGCGTTATTGACCGAAAGCGGCGCGATGGAAATGTGGCGGATCGCGATCAAACCGGGGCGGCCCTTGGCGTTGGCGATGTGGAACGGCACGCCGGTGTTTGGCTTGCCGGGAAATCCGGTGGCGGCGATGGTGACCACCCTGATTTTTGCCAATCCTGCCATGCGGTTACTGGCAGGCGAGGCGTGGCACGACCCCGTGGGATATGACATGCCTGCCGCGTTTGAAAAGCGCAAGAAACCGGGTCGTCGCGAATATTTGCGCGCGCGGATCAGGGACGGCAAGGCCGAGGTTTTCGCCTCGGAAGGGTCGGGGCGTATTAGCGGGTTAAGCTGGGCCGAGGGATTGGTCGAACTGGGCGAAGACGCGCGCGATATTGCGGTTGGTGATCTGGTGCGGTTTATCCCTTATGGCAGTTTCGGAATTTAGCCCGAATTATTCATCAGACTCCGGGTATTTCCTTCCGGCGCACTGGATCGGCCGGGTTGACGGCGGCGTTTTGAACTGAGCTTAGAGTGTGCGTTGAAGGTTGATATCTGGGGGTGTTCGGGCGGCTGATGCCGCGTTGC
>JAUZRV010000107.1 GCA_030950105.1 Rhodobacterales bacterium
CGCAAAACGCTTTAAATTTTATTTTTGTTTGGTGCGCACGATGTTCATGTCCGCATCAAGATAGATTTCGAACCGCGACCCATCTTTAAGAGCGTATACTTCGATTTGACCATCTTCCATTTCGATTTTGCGAACATCATATCCCTGTTCAGTCAACATAGTGGTGATATGCGTGCGCTGCTCCTGGCTTACGTCACCACCGGAGGCCAACACAGGTTGCGCCATTGTGATCATTGCAAGGGCAAGTGCGGCTGCGGTTGTTTTTACGAGATTGCATTTCATGTCGTTTTCTCCAAAGTTTCAATTTCTACGGCCTATGGCCAATAACAAGTCCCCGGGCAGTTTTGCTTGAAGATACCCACAAGCCTGACGGTTGCCCCTTAATTGGCACCGGCACCGGCGATCGTGAATTGAACTGATGGTATATTGCCCTAAACCAGATGGGGTAATCCCGATCTGTTATCACCAGTTTTCCCGCCTACACCTTAGGATTAGGCGTGTTTTTCGTCAAAAAACGGGTTTAGGAAAATTTTGGGCTTTTCATAATTCCTCTGGGGTGGTGTAACGATGAAAATTGAAAAACCGAGATTCTAGGGGAGAACACACAATGGCTGGATCACTCAACAAGGTGATGATCATCGGAAACCTGGGGCGCGACCCGGAAGTTCGGACGTTTCAAAATGGCGGCAAAGTGTGCAATATCACGGTTGCGACGTCCGAAACCTGGAAAGACAAAAACACCGGTGAACGCCGCGAGCGCACCGAATGGCACCGAGTCGCTATCTTCCAAGAAGGCCTTGTGCGGGTCGCGGAACAATATCTGCGCAAAGGGTCCAAGGTTTTTATCGAAGGTAAATTGCAAACCCGCAAATGGCAGGACCAGTCCGGTCAGGACCGCTATTCAACCGAAATCGTATTGCAAGGTTTTGACGGAACTTTGACCATGCTCGATGGGCGGAACGAAGGCGGCGGCCAAGGTGGGGGTCAGGGCTGTGGTCAAGGCGGCTATGGCGGCGATCAGGGCGGTGGCTATGGCGGCGATCAGGGCGGCTATGACCAATCGCAAGGCGGTGGCCAAAGTGGCGGTCAAGGTGGTGGCGGTTCAAGCAACATGGACGACGAAATTCCGTTCTAAACCAAATATCCCAATCAGAAACCCGCCATTATCGGCGGGTTTCATGGTAAACCACTTGGCCAAAGTCGTTGCCAAAGTCGTTACCAAATCCAACTCGCGACTGTCAGGCCAACAAACACCGGCACAGACAGGCCCACCGCAACAAGAAACACAGCCCGTAATGTGACCCTTGCCGTCGGCGCATAAACGCCGGAAACCAATTTAATTTTGCTTTTCATAGGTTCATTAACCACGAATTAGGTTTTCAAGGCGTTAACACTGCCATGAACACTGTCATGGAAATCAACTGGTCGCCAACGGCCACGCCTCTGCACGGCTGTGTGCCTTTGCAACAATCCCGCCAATATGGCGCCGCGCTTGCTTTGCTTGATCGCAAGACAATTACGGCAACGGTCACGCGCGAGAACACCATTTTGGCCACGGCCCAGATTGTGCTACGCAAGATCACGGATTATGCCGGAATCGCCTTGATTCCCCGCGGCCCTGTCTGGCACCCTGATATGCGGCCTGCGCAAATGCATACGGCCCTTTCTCTTATAACGCAAAACGTGCCCTTGCCGCGTTTGCGCGCACTGATCACCAATTGCAATCAGCCAAGCGATGATTTCGTGATGCGCCAACAAGGCGCTATACCAATTGTCACCCCGCAACATAGCGCCTCACTTAACCTTGAGCTGCCCCAGGACGCGCGCCTTGCCGCACAATCGGTGAAATGGCGCAATCGGTTGCGCGCCGCCCAAAAATCCCGCCTTAAAGTTTCCCATGCAGGGTTTTCCGAAGATGGATCTCGCAATAATTTTCAGTGGTTGCTCGCCAAAGATGAAAAACAGCGCCGCGCCAAACACTATCGCGGGTTGCCCGCGCGCTTTACCACGGCCTTTGCCCGCGCCAATCCAACATCAACGCGCCTGTTTACCGCCTCTTGTCAGGGCACAACCGTCGCCGCGATGCTGTTTCTGCTGCACGGGCACAGCGCGACTTATCACATCGGCTGGATCAACGCCGAGGGCCGCCTGCTTTCGGCCCATAATCTTGTGTTGTGGAAAGCCGCCAATTACCTTGCGCGCAAAGGGTATTCGTCTCTTGATCTTGGCATTGTCGATACCGAATCTGCCGCTGGCCTTGCCCGTTTCAAAATTGGAACCGGCGCACAAATACAGGCCCTGGGATCAACGTGGCTATATACACCGTTGACGGCTGGCCCCACACGTCTTATGGCGCATATTCCACCGCGACGTCGCCAATACCACAGTAACGCGTGACCGGTCAGAAACATTCCGTTGTCTCTGGCCTTTTCCCGATTTGCAGGTTAGGCCGCGCGGCGACCAACCAGAGGACACCAAATGGAACTGCGCAATATTGCGATCATCGCCCACGTTGACCACGGGAAAACTACCCTTGTTGACGAAATGCTGAAACAATCGGGGGCTTTCCGCGCCAATCAGGCTGTTGCCGAACGCGCTATGGACAGCAATGACCTTGAACGCGAGCGTGGCATTACCATTCTGGCGAAAAACACGTCTATCGAATGGAAAGGCACGCGTATCAACATCATTGATACCCCGGGCCACGCCGATTTCGGTGGCGAAGTAGAACGTATTCTTTCCATGGTTGACGGTGTTGTTCTGCTGGTGGACGCCGCCGAAGGGCCGATGCCACAGACCAAATTCGTAACCTCAAAGGCGCTCGCCCTTGGCCTGCGTCCGATTGTTGTGCTCAACAAAGTTGATAAATCCGATGCCGAACCCGATCGCGCCCTCGATGAGTGCTTTGACCTTTTCGCCAATCTCGGTGCCACCGACGATCAACTCGATTTCCCGCATCTTTACGCCTCTGGCCGTTCCGGTTGGGCCGATACCACCCTTGACGGGCCGCGCAAGGATCTCACCGCTCTGCTCAATCTGGTTGTCAATCACGTGCCCGCGCCGCGCCAACAAAACCACACCGAAGAACCTTTTCGCATGCTCGTCACCACCCTCGGCAGCGATCCGTTTATCGGCCGTCTTCTGACCGGCCGTGTTGAAAGCGGAACATTGAAAGTTGGCGCAACAATTCAATCCCTGTCGCGTATCGGTCAAAAAATCGAACAATTCCGCGTCACCAAAATTCAGGCGTTTCGTGGCCTGAACATGCAAGAAATCGACGAGGCCGTTGCCGGCGATATCGTTTCGATTGCAGGCATGGCCAAATCCACGGTGGCCGACACACTTTGTGCGCTCGCCGTCGAAGATCCGCTGCCTGCACAGCCGATTGATCCGCCGACCATCACAGTCACTTTTGGCATCAACACAAGCCCGCTTGCCGGTCGTGACGGCAAGAAAGTGCAATCACGCGTGATCCGTGACCGCCTGATGAAAGAGGCCGAATCAAACGTGGCGATCCGCATCACCGACACCCTGGGCGGCGACGCATTTGAAGTTGCAGGTCGTGGTGAACTCCAAATGGGTGTGTTGATCGAAAACATGCGCCGTGAGGGCTTCGAGCTATCGATTTCCCGCCCGCAGGTTTTGTTCCGTGAAGGCGAAAACGGTGAAAGACTTGAACCAATTGAAGAAGTTACCATTGATGTAGATGACGAATATTCCGGCGCTGTCATCGAAAAAATCACCGGCGTGCGCAAAGGCGTATTGGTCGAGATGAAGCCGGCAGGCGTTGGCAAAACCCGTATTGTGGCCCATGTCCCGTCGCGTGGATTGATCGGTTACCACGGCGAATTTTTGACCGATACCCGCGGCACAGGTGTTTTGAACCGTGTTTTCCACGAGTGGGCACCGCATAAAGGCGCCATTCCTGGCCGTCGCGCCGGTGTATTGATCTCGATTGAAAACGGGGTTTCGGTATCTTACGCGCTCTGGAACCTTGAAAGCCGTGGCAAAATGTTCATCGGCGCACAGGAAGCTGTCTATGAAGGCATGATCATTGGCGAACATAGCCGTGAAAATGATCTTGAAGTGAACCCGCTCAAAGGTAAAAAACTTACCAACGTGCGCGCATCCGGCACCGATGAGGCCGTGCGATTGACGACGCCAATCACCCTGTCTCTGGAAGAAGCGATTGCCTACATCGACAACGACGAATTGGTTGAAGTCACGCCAAATTCGATCCGTATGCGCAAGCGCTATCTTGACCCGCATGAACGCAAGCGCATGGCGCGCACCACATAAATTTGAGTGCATAAAAACAAAAGGCCTCGCTCCATTTTTGGGGCGAGGCCTTTTTTATGAGATATAGCTAAAGCACCGTTCTTTAAACCTGAGGCAGGGTTAATAAGGCGTGTGGTGCCGCATACCCTCTCAATAGCGCGCGTGCCTCGCCAAACATGTGATCCAAGTTTCTGGCGAGACGCTTTAAATACCCTATTCGTCGGTTTCAACGATCATTAATTCCCGTTCCGATGCCCCACGAGCATGGTTTAACGCCTCTTGATAAGCATCTGAATAGTAACATTTTTCCGCATCCTCTACTGAGTCAAAGCGGGCAACAACATTGCGTGGCCGTTCGCGCCCTTCAAGTTGAACAAACCGTCCCCCTCGTGCAATAAACCGGCCGCCGTGATCGGCGATGGCCTGCGTTGCAAGAGCGGCATATTTACCATAGGCCTCATCGTCAGTGACCGTCACATGTGCTATCCAAAGAGCGCCCATATTCTATTCTCCTATTACGGCTGCTGCCGCTTTGATTGCGGCGCTGGCATTGCCGGCATCTTTTGCCCCGCCCTGCGCCATGTCCACACGACCACCGCCGCCTTTTCCACCCATTTCCGCAACCGCAGCCCGCACCAGATCAATCGCGGAAATACGATCCGTCAAATCTTCGGTTACCCCTGCGGCCACGGCCACTTTCCCGCCCGTATCGGCGATCAATAACACCGCCCCTGATCCAAGACGGCTGCGATGTTCATCAAGCAAAGCAGGTAAATCGCGCCCTGATACCCCGCTAAGCACCTGACCAACAAATTTCACGCCGTCAATCTCGGTTATGTCCGCACTCGCCCCTTGGCCGGCGCCACCACCCATCGCCAATTCGCGCCGTAATTGCGCAATTTCATTTTGAAGCGACTTGCGTTCATCCAAAAGCGATTTCACTCGCGTGACAACTTCCGTAGGCTGGGCCTTTAACATGCTCAACACGCCGCCCAATTGCCGGGATTCGCCTTCGAGGTGCGCAACAGCGGCAGCCCCCGTCAACGCCTCGATCCGGCGCACACCCGAGCTTGACGCGCTATCGCCAAGGATCACGCAAACGCCGATATCACCGGTTTGTTTGACATGCGTTCCCCCACAAAGTTCAAGCGAATAGGTTTGTCCGCTCTGCCCTTTCCCGGTTTCGGCGTGTCCCATCGACACAACCCGCACTTCATCGCCGTATTTTTCCCCGAACAATGCCTGCGCCCCGATTTTACGCGCATCGTCGGGCGTCATAATACGGGTTTCCACGCTAGTATTCTGGCGGATAAATGCGTTCACATCTTGCCCGACTTTGCGCAATTCATCCTCGCTTAACGGCTTGGAATGACTGAAATCAAACCGTAGGCGGTCCTGTGCATTAAGTGATCCACGCTGCGAAACATGATCCCCCAAGGTAACGCGCAAGGCCTCATGTAGCAAATGCGTCGCCGAATGATTGGCCCGAATAGCGCTGCGCCGGTCATGATCAACCCTGAGTTCGGCAGCATCCCCCACCAAAATCTCGCCACTCTCGACTTTACAAATGTGAATAAACACACCGGCAGCTTTTTTGGTATCCTGCACGGCAAGCCTGGCATTTTTGGTTTGCAAAACTCCACGATCCCCAACCTGCCCACCACTTTCGGCATAAAACGGGGTCTGATTGAGGACAACCTGGATCGTCTCGCCTTTGTTTGCCGATGTCACCTCGCTGCCATCTTTGATCAACGCCAAAACCTGTGCCTCGGCCACTTCGGTGTCATAGCCAAGAAAATCCGTCGCCCCATGCGCCTCGGCCAAATCAAACCAGATGGTCATGTCGGCGGTTTCACCGGTGCCCGACCATGCCGCGCGCGCCTTGGCTTTTTGCGCGGCCATTTCGGTATCAAACCCGCTGGTATCAACAGTGCGGCCCTTTTCGCGCATGGCATCCTGCGTCAGATCAAGGGGAAAACCATATGTATCATAGAGTTTAAATGCGGCGGATCCGGGTAATTCCTGCCCCTCCTCCAGCGCAGAAACCTCATCATCCAAAAGCCGCAAACCGCGCTCAAGTGTTTGTTTGAAACGGGTTTCTTCCTGACGCAAGGTTTCTTCAATCAAGGCCTGTGCTTGCCCCAACTCGGGATAAGCTGCGCCCATTTGACTTACCAGCGCCGGCACCAATTGGTGCATCAACGGATCTTTGGTGCCCAAAAGATGGGCGTGGCGCATGGCACGCCGCATGATCCGGCGCAAAACATAACCGCGCCCGTCGTTTGACGGCATGACACCGTCAGCAATCAAAAACGAGGTCGATCGTAAATGGTCGGCAATCACGCGATGGTGGGTTTTGCCCGGTCCATCGGGATCGGTGCTGGTGGCGTCGGCGCTTGCCTCGATCAACGAACGCATCAAATCCGTGGCATAATTATCGTTCGTGCCCTGCAAAAGCGCCGCGACCCGTTCAATACCCATGCCGGTATCAATGGATTGGTTGGGCAAATCACGCCGCGTTCCGTCCTCGAATTGCTCGTGCTGCATGAACACCAGGTTCCAGATTTCAACAAACCGGTCCCCGTCTTCGTCCGCACTCCCCGGAGGGCCGCCCCAGATATGATCTCCGTGATCAAAGAAAATTTCGGAACAAGGTCCACACGGACCCGTTGGTCCCATCGACCAGAAATTATCGTCGGTCGCGATGCGGATAATACGATCATCGCCAATTCCGGCAACTTTCTTCCACATCTCCGCGGCTTCGTCATCGGTGTGATAAACTGTCACAATCAGACGGTCCTTGGGAATATCAAGCTCTTTGGTCAGCAATTCCCATGCAAAGGGAATCGCGTCGCTTTTGAAATAATCACCAAAGCTAAAATTGCCGAGCATTTCAAAAAACGTATGGTGGCGCGCGGTATACCCGACATTGTCGAGGTCATTGTGCTTGCCCCCGGCGCGCACACATTTTTGCGCGGTCGTCGCCCTTTTGTAATCGCGGTGTTCAACGCCGGTAAACAGATTCTTGAACTGCACCATACCCGAATTTGCAAACATCAAAGTTGGATCATTGCGCGGCACCAATGGGCTTGACGGCACAATTTCGTGACCCTGTTTGGCAAAATAATTGAGAAATGTGGACCGTATATCGTTCAGCGTCGGCATAAAGTGATCTTTCCGCGTTTACCTCTGGGTTACGTCAGATTTAGCCGCCTTAAACCGCACTGTCCACAGCAAGAAAAAGGCCAGAGCAACCGCCCTGACCTATCTACTTGCATTTCTTTCGAGATCAGGCTTCCAATACATCCCCATCACCGGATTTTTTTTCATCCGGCATCTCGAAATCAAGCCCATGCGCCGCGCGGATTTTATCTTCTATCTCAAGCGCAAACCGTTGGTTTTCTTTCAGGAACACTTTAGCATTTTCCCGTCCTTGCCCAATGCGTTCATCGCCATAACTATACCAGGACCCGGATTTATCAACCACTCCGGCCTTTACTCCAAGGTCGATCAGCTCTCCCATTTTGGAGATCCCTTCACCGTAAATGATGTCAAACTCGGCCAATTTAAACGGCGGGGCAATTTTGTTTTTCACAATCTTGACCTTGGTCGCATTGCCGATAATCTCGTCCCGATCCTTGACCGCGCCGATGCGGCGAATATCCAACCGGACCGACGAATAAAATTTGAGAGCGTTGCCACCAGTGGTGGTTTCCGGGCTGCCAAACATCACGCCAATTTTCATGCGGATTTGATTGATGAAAATGACCATACAATTAGAACGCGAAATTGAGCCGGTCAATTTACGCATTGCCTGGCTCATCAAACGCGCCTGCACGCCCATGCTGCTATCGCCCATATCGCCTTCGAGTTCGGATTTGGGTGTCAGGGCGGCAACCGAATCGATGACCACCAAACTCACCGCGCCTGAGCGGATCAATGTATCGGTAATTTCAAGCGCTTGTTCGCCGGTATCAGGTTGCGAAATCAGCATTTCATCCAGATCAACGCCAAGTTTCTTGGCATAAAGCGGATCGAGCGCATGTTCTGCATCAACAAAGGCACATACCCCGCCGGTTTTCTGCATTTCTGCAATGCAATGCAGCGTCAAAGTCGTTTTTCCCGAACTTTCCGGTCCAAAAATCTCGATAACACGTCCTTTTGGTAGCCCCCCGATGCCAAGAGCAATATCAAGCCCCAGAGATCCAGTTGACACCGCTTCAATTTGCTGTGCGGCTTTGTCATCGCCCAGCTTCATAATCGACCCTTTGCCAAATTGACGTTCAATTTGTGCCAGCGCACTATCAAGTGCCTTCTGTTTGTCGATGCTACTCTTGCTTTTGCTTTTCATAGATAAAAGATCTGCCGTTGCCATTGTTGAGCTTCCTTATTTCACACCCGACGCCGGGCGGCAATCATGACGAATGCTCACCAGATGTTCTCGTATAGGATCAAAGAGAGAACATATCAATTCAAATTTTCATAAAGTTACTTTTTATCAGAACAGTTAAGGAGTAGTTTACGAGTAACAAAAAAATGAATTTCTATAGAGGAGGCGAAATGCTGGTTTTTGCAAAAGCGAAACTTGTTTTCTTGTCAGTGCCCAAAACTGGATCAACGTCTTATGAAAAGGCTTTGGCACCCATCGCGTCGATGGCTATTACCGACCCTCCCGACCTGAAACACGCCCCAATTTATCGTTACAACCGGTTTATACGCCCAATGTTGGAAAAATTTATCTGCGAAGATATTGAAATCATGGCGGTCGTACGAGAGCCGGTAAGCTGGCTCGGGAGTTGGTATAGATATCGTAAACGCCCTCATTTGGAGGGCGCGCCCAACTCGACACACGGATTGACCTTTGATGATTTCGTTCTTGCCTATTTAAAGGGCAAAAAGCCGGCCTATGCAAATGTCGGGTCTCAGGCGAAATTCCTTGAACCACAAGTCAACGGAACCCAATTGAAATATCTTTTTCGATACGAAGACCAACCAAAAATTATCGCATTTTTAGAGAACCGTCTGGGGATAGACCTTGAGTTACCCCAATTGAACACGTCCCCTTCTATGGATCTCACGCTTTCTTCTGAAATAGAGGCCAAATACCGCCGCAAATGCGCCGAAGAATTTTCCCTGTGGGCTTCAGCTTCTTGAAATTGGAAGGAAAACAGTCGCCATCTTCAACCGACCCTGCCTTTAATGCAGTTGACGTTGGACCGTTTCGGTCAATTCCGTCAAAGAAAATGGCTTGGGCAAGAACACCGAGTTGGGAATACGCGCTTGGGTATCGCCAAATGCGTCCTCAGCATAGCCGGACACAAACACCACCCGAACGCCCGGTCGATCTTCCAACGCTTTACGCACCCAACTCGGCCCGTCCATTCCCGGCATGACAACATCCGTCACAAAGACATCAACCTTAAGATCGCTGTCTTCCAAAGTTTTAAGCGCATCTTCGGCGGATTCGGCCTCAAGCACGGTATATCCGCGCATGCGCAACGCACGCGATGCAAATGCCCGCACTGGCGCTTCGTCCTCAACCAACAGAACAACGCCATCAACCCGCTTACTCTGGGCAACTGGCGCCGGTTTCGCGGTGACCGGAGCAACCTCGACGCCACCATCATGAACCGGAAACAACAGCGTAAAACACGTTCCTTGGCCCGGCTCACTGTCGATAAAAATAAACCCGCCTGACTGTTTCACAATCCCGTAAGCTGTCGAAAGGCCAAGTCCGGTGCCTTCGCCCGTGCGTTTTGTGGTGAAAAACGGCTCAAACACTTTGCGTTGTTTATCGTGGGGAATCCCAACTCCTTCATCTTTTACCTTTAGCGACACATATGCACCCGGGGCAACGACGGCCCGATCCCGCTTGAGCGCCTCTTTCAAAATCACACTCTCGGTCTCTATCCGGATTTCACCACCCGAAGGCATGGCATCGCGGGCATTTACCACCAGATTCATCAAAACCTGCTCAAGCAGACGTTTGTCGGCACGCACCGTGGGCAACAAAGGATCATGGCTAAGCGACAGAACTACTTTTTCGCCAATCAACCGATTCAACAAATGGGTCATATCCGAAAGGGTATCGCGCAGATCCAAAACCTCGGGCCGTAGGGTTTGCTTGCGTGAAAAAGCGAGCAATTGGCCAACCAATGCTGCGGCCCGATTGGCATTTTGATTGATCTGGGTAAGATCACTATAATCGGTATCGCCTTGATCATGTCGCAATAGGAGCAAATCGCAATGCCCCGAAATCGCGGTTAAAAGGTTGTTGAAATCATGGGCAACACCACCTGCCAATTGCCCAATCGCCTGCATTTTCTGGCTTTGGACAAATTGTGCTTCGAGGGTCTTTAACTCCGTTGCATCATTGAGCACAGCAATCAAGCTCAGCTTGCCTGCGTCGTTAATCGGCTTAAGTGTTACTTGAACAAAAACTTCCTTGTCGCTGCGGCTCACCCGTAGGAATTCTGAATGTTGCAATCCGCGACCAGCCGCAGCCTCGGCCAGCCAATCCGTTATAGAACGCCCAAGACCTTCCATCAAATCAGGGAGCCGCTTACCGTCGCAATCTTCCTGCCCCAGTAATTTACGCGCCAAACGGTTCGACATTTCCACGCTACTGTTATGGGCCACCTTCAACATTGCGACCGGAAGTTCATCAAAAAACCGCCATCCTTCAGGGTGATCCGAATGTTCTGTCGTGTTTGGAAGCAGAAAAACCTCGCGCCGCCCCGCGACCCCTTCTATTTCGACAACAAGGCTCGAATGTATTCCGGTTGCCGTGCTGATCTGGTTTGGTTTTCCGGTTCGAATTGGCAAAGTCGGGAAAATCCGGTCAAGTGAACGCGCCCTTTCGCCGATCAAACGGCGCGCGGCATCATTCATGGACAGAATCGCATCGCTGCGCCCGACTGTCAGCAGCGGTAAATTAAGACTGTCACCACGTTGGTTTGATTTGCTATCGGCCATTTCTTCGAGGCGCCACAAAAAACTTGTCTCGCCGACCCGGTGCACACTTATACGCACATGCCCACGCCTAGTTGCGACATCTTCACGCGCCGCCCCGCTGCTTGCCGCATTATTTTTCAACCTGAACAAGACCGCCGCAGGATTGGCAAACACATCGCGCAACACCCCGGACAGTGTTTGAATTGTCTTGTCCTTAAACCGCAAGGCAGCTGCATTATTGCGATAAGAAATTTCACCTTCATCATCGGTGAGAAAACTCGGCGAGGCATCGTTTGCCACAAAATCCGAAATCGCAGTAAATTTCTGTTTGCGCGTCCGTTTGTAATGCCACGCCGATAACGAAATCGCGGCCAATAACGCTGTTAACGTGGCACTAACCGCGGCAAAACCCAACGCAACAACTGTATTGGGCGCAAAATAGGCCGCAGCAGCCAAAAACACTGCCAACGTAACAATTACCCATAATTTTGGTGCGAGTCGTTCCGAGACCTGCCCAATCGTTTTGGAAGAAAAGGCCGAAAATGCCACTATACCCAACCCCGCATTAATACTGTTCGATTCGATTTTGCCCTATTACGAAGGTAATACGGTTAACCGACAGTTAAGGTGCACAATTTTACCCCCTGGGGTTGATCGCGCTATGGTTGAGTGTCGCAGTAAAAAGACAGGCGTCAAGTACGCTTCAAATGGGATGTGAAAAAACCGTCCCCACCATCGCCAAGAAACCACTGGTGATGCAGGGTTTCGTGCCAATCAGGGTTTCGCCCGACAAACCTCGAAATTCGGGTTTGATTTTCGACTTTCAACACCGAACATGTCGCATAGGCAAGTGTGCCGCCTTTTGCCACAAGCTGCTGAGCTTCCTCAAGTATTTCATCTTGCAACACAGTCAAGGCCTGCAGGCCCTCTTGGGTAAGCGCCCATTTTCCTTCTGGCGCGCGCCGCCATGCCCCGCTGCCTGAACAAGGCGCGTCGCATAGAACCAGATCAAACGGTCCGTTTTCGGTCAATTCATCCTTTGATAGAATAGAAATTTGCGCCCCGGCACGCCGTGCACGCCGCTCAATATCTTTCAACCGTGACGGGTTTGCATCATGGGCTAATAGTGTAATGTTTTCAAAACTGGCCGCACGTGCCGCAAGAGCAAGCGTTTTGCCACCCCCACCTGCGCAATAGTCCAGAATACGCATGCCGTCCCGCAATTGAATTTTATCCACAACGGCTTGGCTTGATCCATCTTGCAATTCGACAATTCCATCAAGATAAGGCAAGGAATTGGCCACCCGTCGGGCATTTTTTGTCACTTCAAGGGCAGTCGGTGAAACCGGATGCGGGCGCGCCTCAATTTCACTTAAAGAAAGCTCTGTAACTGCTTCATTTAAATTTGTTTTTGCCGTATTGACCCGCAAAAAAACCGGGGCGCGATGCCGCAATGACAGCGCATTTTCATCGGCTTTTTCTCCAAGAGAATCCTGAAATTCGGCAATCAACCAATCGGGCAAATCAAGGCGCTCGCCAAGGCTTTCCGGCGCATGCCCCGCCGCCTGTTCCGCCTCGGTCAATGGATCAGGCCCATAGCCAACACCGTTAAACATCGTTGCGGGATCAATGCCCTCAGCACGTAATGCACCGATCATGATCGCGCGGCCGGTCATTGCCCCCCCAAGTGCGGAAAATGAACGTTTGCGCCGCAGCGCCGTAAAAACGTGGTCCCGCACCGCCGCCCGATCTTTTGAGCCGGCAAACCGGTTTTTACGCGCCCATGTGGTTAGTGTTTTTTCCGCTGCCGCGCCAGCCAAAATAAGGTCCAAAAGAACCGTCGCTGTTTCTATCCGTGCCGAAGGAGTCATATTATTTCACTTTAAGGTTATGTCGTAACATGTTGGTTACAAAGCTAATTACCGCGATAATTTGGGCTTTCACGGGTAATTTGCACATCATGCACATGGCTTTCTTTGAGGCCTGCACCGGTGATACGCACGAAGTCACAGTTGTTGCGCATCTCCTCTACTGTTGCATTTCCGGTATATCCCATTGCGGCACGCAATCCCCCGACAAGTTGGTGAATGACGGCCCCGGCAGACCCTTTGTAGGGCACCTGCCCCTCAATCCCCTCGGGCACCAGTTTATCGCTGGCGGCGTCTTTTTGAAAATACCGATCCGCCGATCCGCGCGCCATTGCACCAAGGCTGCCCATGCCGCGATAACTTTTGAAACTGCGGCCTTGATAAAGGATCACCTCGCCCGGGCTTTCATCGGTGCCTGCAATCATTGACCCAACCATGGCGCATGACGCCCCTGCGGCAATTGCTTTGGCAAAATCACCGGAAAATTTAATGCCGCCATCGGCAATCACCGGCACATCACCGGCCCCTTTGGCACAGTCAATAATCGCCGTCAGTTGAGGCACGCCAACACCGGCCACCATACGGGTGGTGCAAATAGAACCCGGTCCAATCCCGACCTTGATCGCATCGGCACCTGCCCCGATCAGGGCACGCGTCGCGGCCGCAGTCGCCACATTCCCCGCCATGACCTGCACATCGCTGGACAGTTTCTTGGCGCGCTCCACCGCAATCGCAACCCCTTCGGAATGTCCATGGGCGGTGTCGATCACGATTATATCCACCCCGGCATCCACCAAGGCTTGCGACCGCTCAAATCCCGCGTCGCCCACCGTGCTTGCCGCTGCAACCCGCAACCGCCCCAATTCGTCCTTGCATGCGGTTGGATTAAGAACCGCCTGCTCAAGATCTTTCAGAGTGAGCAATCCGGTGAGTTTCCCCGCGCCATCGGTAATCAACAGCTTTTCAATACGCCGTGCCTGCATCAGGCTCTTGGCCTGATCGAGATCGGCCGGTTCTTGCAACATCGCCAGATTTTGATTGCTCATCATCACCGAAACCGGCGTCTTGTCATCGCTGGCAAACCGCATATCACGGTTGGTCACAATGCCAACCACATGCCCGTCGCCATTCACCACCGGGAACCCCGAAACCCGATACCGTTCCTGAAGTGCCTTTGCATCGGCCAATGTCTGATCGGCGGTAAGAGTTATGGGATTATAAACGATCCCGCTTTCGAACCGTTTTACCCGCCGCACTTCGCGCGCCTGTTCATCAACGGTGAGATTGCGGTGGATAACCCCCATACCGCCGGCTTGGGCCATTGCAATCGCCATGCGCGCTTCGGTCACGGTGTCCATTGCCGAACTAAGCAGCGGGATATTAAGCGCGATTGAACGCGTCACACGGGTGCGGGTATCTGCGGTAGAGGGCAGCACGCTCGACGCCGCCGGAACCAACAATACATCATCAAAAGTGAGGGCCTCACGAATCTCCATGGGTATCTCCTAGGAAAGCTTCATTTGGCGCGTCGCTATCTCATGGAAACCGGCAAAGGGAAAGCCCCCAAACCGTAATCTGCGCGCAATTTGTGGATATAAGGCGATTTCAGGGGAAACAATACCATTTATGCGATGGCCGCCCCTGATTTTTGCGACAATTCCCCGGTCACCCAAGCCATCGAAGACCGGTAGGCAATCCACAGGATAAGCGGCGTGCCCAAGGCCAGACCGGCATAGACACCTGTTATCGCCCAAATCCCGTGGCCCTTGGAAACCGCCATCACCTGCATATTGAGAAACGCCGCCACCGGAAATGTAAACGCCCCCCAGACCGGCGTATACCCGCCCCGCATCATCCAGCGAATTTTAAAAAGTAGAAAAAAGGCAATCCCACTCGCCGCCCAATAAAACAGCGTAAACACCCAATCAATGCCCAGAACGCCAAACCCGATTGCCAAAATGGACACCGTCGCCAGAAAAATCATCATGGCCGGACGGAAACTCGGGGGAACCGGATTATGCCAAAGCGTAGTCAAAATACCAACTGTTACAATGACATAAGCAATTAACGCACCGTAGATAAGGGCATAGCTCTGCCAGATATAGCCCAGAGGAACACCGGCAATCGGGCCAACAACGGGACCCACAAATGTCAAATATTGAAACGTGGTGAAATAGCGTGACTCCTGCGGATCTTTGGCAATCGCATAAAGAACGATGGCGCTGGCGGCAATTTGCATGATCACGCCGGTCCACCACACCTGCGGCACATAGATATGCAGCGGCAAAAGCGCGGCGGCCAGCATCATCATCGCCATTGCCATCGCCGCTATGCCGGCGCGGGCGGGTGGCGTGCGCATATCCTCGAATAAAACCATCGGCCGCAACGAAAGCTTGCGCAGATAGAACGCCAGAAACCAAATGAAATACCCCGTCGAGGCGGCCAACATCAGGTTGCCGATATCGGGGGAAATTACAGGTATCACATCTGCCGCAGTGCGCCAACCTAGGGCCAGTGACATAAAGCCAAGACAAACCGGGAAAATCGCCGGCGGGGTTTGACGCCCAAGAGATATTTTATTTTCCAAATGTCGTCCTGCCATAATCTGTGGAATAGTCTGGGTTCTTGTGCTTCACCCTTAACCAAACCGCCTCTCACGGCATTAAAAAAAACGCATAAAGATGTCATTTTGGTAAAACCCTGTGGGACCAAGGCCGCGCAACCTCCCCGAATTGGGTTCAGGACCCCACAATCTGCGCAGTAATTGGAATGGTTTTTGATATATCTTTTTGTGCCAAATCATGTTTTACGATCCGCGCCCCCCTCGCCCCTCAACAAGGCGCCACTTCGGCAGACGGAAAAGCAAAAAAACCACCGTCGCCGCATAATTCCGCGGCCCAGCCCCAAGGACCTTGCTCTATGCATCTAAACCAACCGATGATCGCGCGTGATCCCGACGAGAGCCACCGCGCGGCAACCCCGCTCGAGTTGTTCTTTGATCTGGTTGCCGTGATTGCCATTGCTACCGCGACCGCCGGTTTCCACCACGCCATAAGCGCCGGGCACGGGTTGGAAAACCTGCCCAATTTCCTGATGTTGTTCGCAGCGATCTGGTGGGCATGGATGAAGAATTACACCTGGTTCGCGTCGGGGTTTGACAATGATGACGGGGTTTATCGGCTGCTCACCATCGTTATTATGGCCGGTTTTCTGGTTTATGCGGCCGGCATTGAATATTTCTTTGAAACGCTGGATCCTCTCTATTCCCTTGAGGGTTGGGTTATTATGCGCGTTGGAATGATGGGGCTATGGCTTCGTGCGGCGCGCCACAATCCTGAACACAAGGCCATTGCCATGCGCCACTTCTGGGGCCTGTTTGTGGCGCAAACGCTTTGGGTGTTGTTGTTCACATTGGTTCCTTCGGGCCATCCACTCTTTCTTTTGATGGGCGTTTTTGTGTTCGTTGTCGAACTATCGGTTCCGGTTATCGCAAGCAAAGCCGGCAATATTCCGTGGCACCGTCACCATATCATCGAACGCTACGGCCTGCTTAACACTATCGTTTTAGGCGAAGTTTTACTCTCGATCTCGTTCATATTGGCCAAACTCTATGGCGAAGGTTTTGACCTCGCTTTGGTTGGCGCCGCCCTATCCGGTCTGATCATCGTTTTCGTGGTCTGGTGGATATATTTTCTTGAACAGGAGCATTTGAATTCGACCAATATCCGGCACGTGTTTTTCTGGGGCTATGGTCATTTTGCTATTTTCCTTGCTGGTGCCCTGCTCGCCGCCGGTCTTGGCGCGTATCTTGATGCGCTTACCGATCATTCCGACGTCACTCCGGCCACCGCCGCCGTCTATATTAATGGCGCGGTTGCGGTCTATTTTATAACCCTCTGGGCGATCCGCGATGTTCATCACACGCTTGGCATGCGTAACGTTGTTTTGCCGATTTCGACGCTCGCCCTTGTCGTTGCTGCCTATATGGGCGCCGGACCGCATTACACCGCTGGCCTTTGCCTGCTTACGTTGATGTTTCGTATTCCCAATAGCCGCGCACAAACCACGTGAAAAATCGCACGGCGCCGGGCGGCCTTCCAAACCTTGGCC
>JAUZRV010000108.1 GCA_030950105.1 Rhodobacterales bacterium
CATTCGGTTTTTTTGTCATTGCGCTTGGCCGCACGGGTGCGCGGGGCCACCCAATCAAACCATCACCAACTTTTGGGCATTACTCTCTTCCACCCCCATCCGGATACTGAAAGGTTCTGTGTCAAACAACAAGCACGGCCAAAACCGGCTGTTATCTCGCTGATATAAATGGACTTTTCCGCCGAGAATCCTGTGCTTTGCCATGAAATCTCTCCATCGCCAAACTGTGTGTGAAAATGTGTAAGGACTCTGTAACGGTAAATCGACAGAATCCGCCTGTCTAACAAATCGACAAGCTACTGATTTTATTGAATGATCTGGCAGGGGTTGAGGGGCTCGAACCCACGACACTCGGTTTTGGAGACCGATGCTCTACCAACTGAGCTAAACCCCTAGATCGACGCTGGTCATACTGGTCCAATGCTCGCTTTGCAAGATAGAAATACCATTATACAGCCCCAAACGCAGATATATCTCTATCTTGGATTTCCCTTTGCAATAGGGTGATTTTTCCATGAGAAAATTCCACCCCGCCAACACCGGGTTTTCAAAAACATACGGCGCGATACGCGTGGCAATATCACGGCTATCAACAGGCGGTTCAATATCGCTGTAACAGGTATGATCCCCGCTATTCATCCCCGGGTGATCAATCACACGCTTTAAAAATACCGTGTTTTTGTGATGCTCCCCATGTTCCCGGAAGCCATGCACCGATGTAATGCCCGCCAACCAAGTTCCGGTGTTAGCCGGCTGATTTGGCCTTAAACCATTCGGGATGGGTCTTGAGGTAGTTTTCGATCATTTTGGCGGCATTCCGGCTCAAATTTTCCATCTGCTGTTCGCGCGATTGCGTCAATCCCGACCCGACAAGGGTTTCCCCGCTGAGCGATTCCAGAACCGTGATTTGCTCGGCTTCCTCGTTCAACTTGGTCTGCGTCGCATCATCCCAAACCGTCAATTTGATAATCAGAACCGATTTTGGCGATAGAACAATCGGAATACCCGGCGCGGCCAAAACATAGCCATCCACCGACACCCCGAAATGATACAATGCATCACCTTCATAACGGTCAAACCGTTCGGAAACCGCCGCTGTCATCGACGCAATCCATTCTTCTTTGCTGGCTTCGCGTGACAATGGCCCCTTAACAAGATTGGGCGCGACTACGATATTATGCCCAAGATTGAAATTGCCGAGATCGACAGGACCCTTATCAAGATCGTTGGAATTGGTGCAGGCACTTACCAGTGCAAAAGTGGCAAGAAGTGCAAAAAGTCGAAACATAGTGGTCCCCTGATGGTTCTGATCCAAATCGCTTTATTACGGGATATCAGCGCGACGCCCAAGGTGCAAACACTTGCGGGTTTGCGCATCCCATTACGATCCCGATACGGCCCGGATTGCGCAATTTCCGGCCGGTTTTTGCGTTTGCACGTTTGCAAATCCGACGGAAATCCCCCAATCGGTGTTTTCATGCTACACAGGAACACAGAACACGATTTTACCGGTGACCAAGGCGTGTTGCCCGCCGTAATTAGGATCAACCAAAGCGAGGTGTCATGCTCAAATCCACCCCCCTCCCTGTTCGTGTGCCGCTCGTGCGCGAACCATGGGGCATCTGGAAAAGCCTGAACGCCGCGCGCCGCAATGTTCTGTCGATCATTCCCGATGTCGCCACCCGTCAACCGATGGTCTCGGGCAAAACCGGCAAGCGTTGGCATATGGTGATGGATCCCGGCGCGATCCGCCATATCCTGCTTGAAAACCTTGCCGATTATCCCAAATCCGACGTCACCAAAAACCTGCTACGCCCCGCCATTGGCGAATCGATGTTCATTGCCGAGGGCGCACACTGGCGCTGGCAACGTCGTGCCGCCGCGCCGGTTTTTTCCCATCGCAACGTCGCCGCCCTTGCCCCCGTAATGACCGCCACCGCCACCCGCGCCGTGGATCGCATCGCCGCCGCAAACGGCAAGCCTTTGGGTTTATTCGAGGAAATGACCAGCGCCACTTTTGACGTCATCGGAGACGTCACATTTTCCGGTGGTTCCGGTTTTTCACGCGCCGAAGTCCACGGGGCCATCGAAGACTATATTTCCGAAGCCGGTAAAATCTCGTTGTTCGACATTCTCGGCCTGCCCGCATGGGTGCCCCGCCTTGGCCGCCTCTCCGCCGGCGCCGCAATGAAAAGCATGAAATCGCTGGCCAATACGACCATTGAAACCCGTCGTGCATCCGGCCAACACGGCGATATTCCCGATCTGCTTGATCTACTGCTTGCCGGTGTCGATCCCGAAACCAAACGAGTGATGAACACCGCCGAATTGCGCGATAATCTGTTGACTTTTATCGTCGCGGGGCATGAAACCACCGCTCTGACGCTGGCGTGGTCGCTTTATCTCTGTGCCTTTGACGAGACCGCGCAAACCCGTGCCCGCGACGAGGCCCGGAGCGTGCTAAACGGGCGCACCGCAACGTATGAAGACGTCGAAAACCTGCCGTTTATCCGCATGATCATCGACGAAGCGCTGCGGCTTTATCCCCCCGCCGCCATTATCTCGCGCACCGCGCAGAAACCCGATACACTTTGTGGCCGCGACATCCGGCGTGGTGACACGGTGATGATCCCGATTTATGCCCTGCATCGCAATCACTTGCTGTGGGACGATCCCGACGCTTTCCGCCCCGACCGCTTTGCCGACCGCAAATCCATCGAGCGATACGCCTACCTGCCGTTTGGCGATGGCCCGCGCATCTGCATTGGCGCCTCGTTTGCCTTGCAAGAAGCGGTGATTATTCTGGCAACACTCCTGTCGAAATTCCATTTTCACGCTATCAAGGATCTCGACCCCGATCCGGTGATGATCCTCACCCTGCGCCCCGAAGGCGGTGTCTGGCTCAAGGCCACGCCGGTCGAAAACGCGCATTGATTTTTCCGGCGCCAAACGCCATGTGCAGGGCGATGCCAATCAAGGGTGCGCAAGGAACGAGATAAGATCATGTTTTCAGGATGGGGTGAATTTATCGCGGGTTTTGCCGTCTTCTTTGTCTCGCATGCGGTGCCGGTGCGCGGTTCGATCAAATCCGGGATAAGCACCCTGATATCACCGCGCGGCTTTACCATCGTCTATTCCACCCTCTCTACCGCTATTCTGGCGTGGCTCATCATCGCGGCTGGCCGTGCGCCCTATATCGAAATCTGGGCGTTTGCGCCGTGGCAAAAACATGTGCCACTTGCCGGTATGGCCATCGCAACCATTGTGACCGCGCTTGCCATTGGCCGCCCCAATCCGCTGTCTTTCGGGGGCAGCAACAACGCCCGTTTCGATCCGCAAAACCCCGGCCTTGTCGGCTGGCTCCGTCATCCGCTGCTGTTTGTATTGCTGATTTGGTCGCTCGCCCATATCGTCCCTAATGGCGACCTCGCGCATATCATCTTGTTCGGCGTATTTGCGGGTTTTGCGCTGCTCGGGCATCTGTTGATCAATCGCCGTCAAAAACGCCTGCTTGGCCCGGCAGAGTGGTCCCGACTAACCACCACCAAACGCCGCCTTACCCCCACCAGAAACGGCCTTGCCCGCCTTACCATAGGCATCGTGCTCTATCTACTTCTGCTAATTTTGCACACGCCGGTTATCGGCATGTCCCCGCTGCCCTGACAGGCCTTGCCCCCGACCAATCCCCCCAGTGCCTAATTATTGCTTGCCAAAAGATGCCATGCTGGCTTCATGCGCCCATTCTCGTTTTTAGGAAATCTTTGAATAACGCTTAGCCTACTAAGTTCAGTTTTTATTGCCCCTATGCTTTGATCACAGATTTTGTCGTTTGGGAAAAGTCCTAGCCCGAATTATTCATGAAGCGGCGTAAATCGTTTGGCGGGCGTAGATCAAGCTGTTGAAATGTCGTATGATTTTGGTGTTGAACAAGATCATTCACCTCCAGCAGAAAATCCAGCCCGCCATGAACGACGATACA
>JAUZRV010000109.1 GCA_030950105.1 Rhodobacterales bacterium
GGGCGGAGTCTGCCTGAAATCAGGGGAGCGGGGTAAAACAGTCGCGAAAGCGGCCGCAAAACGGCTGGTGCCGTGAACCCGAGCGGCAATCGACAACTTCCGCATGCCGAAAGCCATGTTGTTCAGAGTTTCCCTAAGTTATGCCGATTTTGAGCGGGCACAGATCACCGGCAGCGATTTTGGCGGCTCGTTCCTGCAAAACGCCCGGTTTGATAAAGCGCGCGTCGAGCGCAGTTTGTTTCGCAGCGTTATAGGTAAAACCGGCAAAGGGCCGTTTGATACCGACGTGATCAATATGCCGAGCATGCTTGCCGGGATCTCGTTTGAAGACGCGTTTCTGCGTGATATCGACTTTACCCAAGCCCGCGCATCATTGGCGAGCTTTGACGCGGCGACCCTGCATAATGTGGTGTTTACCGATACAACACTGGCGGGGGCCACGTTTCGCGGCGCGGTTTTGTTGAATGTGGGATTTGAAGGGGCCGCGCTTAATTCGGTCGATTTTGATGATGCCATAGTCGGGCGTGGCGATTTTCTTGATCGGTTGGAACAAGAAGCGGTGGCTGGCACGTTCAAACGCGCGCGGTTTACGATACGCGAGGTCTCGATCGACAAATTGCTGCGGGTTGATTCGGCATTTGCGACGTTGGAAGCGACCGAAGTTGCAGAAATCGTTGGTGGGCAAACGGTTTGGCAAATCACCCGTGTAGGTGATTTCGAACAACCTTAATGCCGGTGATTGTCTTGGTGATCGTGCCCGCACTTGTGCGACGCAGAATCGGGATCGGGAACCGGATCATATCCGTCGCTGCCAAAGGGCTGACAGCGGCCCACGCGTTTCGCCGCGAGCCATGCGCCCTTGATAGCGCCGTGTTTTTCCAGCGCTTCGAGGGCATAGGCGCTACAGGTCGGTTGAAAGCGGCAGGAATTACCAATCCACGGCGAAAACAGCAGACGGTAGATGCGCACCGGAATAGCGACGATATGGGCCGTAAGTTTCATGACGCGGTTCTCCCATTCGAGGCGATCTATTTGCCGCGATCTATTTGCCGTTGTGCAGCTTGGACAACGCATAGATAAGATCACCTTGCAAAAGTTCAAAGGGGCGTTGATCGGTGACATGTTTGCGCCCGATCAAGACATAATCCCATCCGTCTTTGCCGTGACTTGGCAGAACGCGGCGCGCCACCTCGCGCAAGCGCCGTTTGGCACGGTTGCGCGCAACGGCATTGCCGACTTTTTTGGAACAGGTATAACCGACGCGGATACCGGATGCGTCTTCGTCATCACGACGTTTTCGGGCCTGCACCATCATGGATTTGGTGCCCTGTCGGCGTGCCCGCGCCGCCGCGAGAAAATCGGGGCGTTTGGCCAGAGTGCTCAAACACGTGGTCGTCAGACAAACGGAAACCGCCGATGGCGTTTCTTGTGGGGGGGCGTTTTTGCCTTCCACGGTTGCCTCCGGCGGTGTCAGATCATGTCAAAGAATTTGGGCGCCTATGCGCTCAGTTCTTTACGGCCTTTTGCACGGCGTGCATTCAGGATTTTACGGCCTGCTTTGGTCGCCATACGCGAACGAAAGCCGTGACGGCGTTTGCGAACAAGGTTCGAGGGTTGAAAAGTACGTTTCATCGCAACGTCTCCGAAAGTGTCGAGGGGCACGATATAGAATCGCGCAGACCTGTGAATATAAGAAGCTCGGTCTATAGGAGGGAGGGCAGGCCATGTCAAATGGCGATCAGGCGATTTGGCGGAATTTGCAACATATTTTTCAACATATTTCAGATAGGGACGGGAAACCGGACCGAATTGTTACAAAGCGGGGTTTATTTGGCGTGATCCTCACATATTGCTCTGGCTTGATCAAGCGCCCGTGATCGGCCTATCAAATCCTGCGCAGGTTGCGCATGTTGCAACAGACACGAAATGTAGCAATAGATCGAAATCGGGCCAGAGAGATGACTGATATGACCAACCTGAAACCTGACCCGGAGCATGGGAAATCCGTGCATGGGAAAAGCGGCATGATGCGTCATTTGCCGCTGCTGTTGATCTTGACGGTGGCGGGGATCGGCGCGTTTACCCTGCGCGATTACCTGTCGTTTGAAACATTGCGCGACAATCGCGAGGCGCTGTTGGCGTTTCGCGATGCCAATTACGCGATGACGGTGGCGGGGTTTATGGCGGCCTATGTGGTGATCGTTGCGTTTTCGTTGCCCGGAGCGACGATTGCCACGCTCACCGGCGGTTTTTTGTTCGCCACTTTTCCCGGGGCCTTGTTCAATGTTCTGGCGGCTACGATTGGCGCGACCTTCATATTCTCGGCGGCGCGTTGGGGCCTCGGCGAGAGGTTGGCGGCAAAAATGGAAGACGGCAGCGGTGCCATCAAGAAAATCAAGGACGGGATCGACGAAAACCAGTGGTCGATGCTGTTTTTGATCCGGCTGGTGCCCGCAGTGCCGTTTTTCGTGGCCAATCTGGTGCCCGCATTGGTCGGGGTGCCCTTGTCGCGATTTGTGATCTCTACATTCGTTGGAATCATCCCCGGTGGCGTTGTTTATACGTCTGTAGGGGCCGGTCTGGGCGACGTATTTGCCCGTGGCGAAACCCCCGATCTTGGCATCATCTTTGAGCCGCAAATACTGCTGCCCATTCTCGGACTGAGCGGTCTGGCGGTCCTGCCGATTATTATCAAGGCCGTGCGCGGCAAAAAGGAAGCCTAGATTTATGGCACACCCTATCAAAACGGATTTATTGGTCATTGGTGGCGGCTCTGGCGGGTTATCTGTAGCGGCCGGTGCGGCACAGATGGGCGCAGATGTGACCCTTTTGGAAGGTCATCTGATGGGCGGTGATTGCCTCAACTATGGCTGCGTTCCGTCCAAGGCATTACTGGCCAGCGGCAAGGCGGCCCATGCCATGCAGGCGGGCGCGGAGTTCGGGATATCTCCGGTGGCGCCAACTGTGGATTACGCGGCGGCCAAGGATCACGTGGCCGCTGTGATCGCCACCATTGCCCCGCTTGATTCGGTTGAACGTTTCGAGGGGCTTGGCGTGCGGGTTATAAGCGAATACGGCAGGTTTTTGTCGCCCACCGAAGTGCAGGCGGGCGATACCGTGATCACCGCGCGGCGCATTGTGATTGCCACCGGATCATCGCCCTTTGTGCCCCCGGTGCCGGGGTTGGAAAACGTGCCTTATGTGACCAATGAAACCCTGTTTGATCTGCGCGAAAAGCCCGATCACCTGCTGGTGGTTGGCGGCGGTCCGATTGGCATGGAGATGGCGCAGGCGCATGTGCGGCTCGGTTGCAAGGTAACGGTCATCGAAGGCATGAAGGCGCTGGGCAAGGATGATCCGGAAATGGCGGCTGTTGTGTTGGACAACCTGCGCGCCGAGGGTATTGTAATTGCCGAAGATGCAATGGTATCGGAAATCCGCGGGGCGGCGGGCGCGATCGAGGTCGAGACCAAAGATGGCCGTATTTTCAAGGGGTCAGACCTGTTGATGGCGGTGGGTCGCAAGCCAAATCTGGAACGGCTGAATTTGGAAGCCGCAGGGATTGAGATCACGCGCGCCGGTATCAAGGTCGACGATCAGATGCGCACCACGCAGAAAAAAATCTATGCGATTGGCGATGTTGCGGGTGGCCTCCAGTTCACCCATGTTGCGGGGTATCATGCGGGGCTTATCATTCGCTCGGCCTTGTTTGGGCTACCGGCCAGGCAGCGCGTCGATCACATCCCTTGGGCGACCTATACCGACCCCGAACTGTCGCAGGTCGGCC
This sequence comes from Rhodobacterales bacterium, assembly GCA_030950105.1. Taxonomy (GTDB): domain Bacteria; phylum Pseudomonadota; class Alphaproteobacteria; order Rhodobacterales; family Rhodobacteraceae; genus JAUZRV01. Next base: position 3,788 of record JAUZRV010000109.1, read on the forward strand.
TGACCGAGGCCCAAGCTGTTGAAAAACATGGTGGGAAACTTGAAGTGGTGCGGTTCTCCTATTCCCACAATGATCGCGCCATTGCCGAGCGCAAAACCAAAGGGTTGATCAAGGTGATGGTGGTCAAAGGCCGCCCTGTCGGGGTCTCGATTGCCGGGCACCAAGCGGGGGAATTGATCAACACATGGTCTTTGGTGATAGCCAATAACCTCAAGATGTCGGCCGTGGCGGCTATGGTCGCGCCCTATCCGACGATTGGCGAGATAAACAAGCGCGCAGCAGGGGCCTATTTCTCGCCCCGCTTATTTGATAGTGTGCTGGTGAAACGGGTGGTGCGTTTTGTCCAGCGCTGGCTACCATAAAGGTATGCGCGGTATGTTGAATTCCCTTTCAGGTCGATTTTTGATCCTGACCATCATTTTTGTAATGCTGGCCGAGGTGGTGATATTTGTGCCCTCCATTGCGCGGTTTCGCGAGGATTATCTATTGTCGCGGCTGGAACGCGCGCAAATTGCGTCGCTCGTCCTGTTGGCGGATGACATGATTGATGCCGACCTCGAAGAAGAACTGCTGCGCAATGCCGAAGTGTTCAATGTTGTGTTGCGCCGCGATGAAGCCCGCCAATTGATGTTGTCTTCACCAATGCCGCGCCCGATTGACCACACCTTTGATTTGCGCGAGGCGGGACCATTCATGTTGATCCGCGATGCGATGATACGCCTTTATGATACAGATCCGCATGTGATCCGGGTGATCGGCAATCCGGTGCGCGAGGCCGGTCTCTTGATCGAGGTGACCATGGAAACCGCGCCGTTGCGGATGGCGATGCTTGATTATGGCGTGCGTATTCTCCAACTTTCGCTGCTGATCTCGGTGCTCACGGCGGCGCTACTGTTTTTTGCGGTGCGCTGGCTTCTGGTCAAACCGATCAAAAGCGTGGTCGATCATATGACCTCTTATGCCGCCTCTCCCGAAGATGCGCGTCGCATTATTCAACCAAATGCCGCAGTAAGCGAATTACGCGAGGCCGAAGAAGCGCTGCAATCCATGCAAACACTGCTCACCGCGGCCCTCAAGCAAAAGGACCGTCTGGCACAGCTTGGCGGGGCGGTGGCGCGGGTTTCCCATGACTTGCGCAATATCCTGACGTCGGCGCAATTGTTCACCGATCGTATCGAGATGAGCAAAGATCCGGTTGTGCAACGCATGGCCCCCAAATTGGTAAATTCGATCACCCGTGCGGTTAATCTTTGCGAATCGACGCTGGCGTTTGGCAAAGCCGAAGAACCCGCGCCAAGCCTTAACCGGATATCGCTTGAGGAATTGGTGAATGACGTGTTTGCAAGTGAGCGGCTGTCGATTGGCGGCAACGATATCACGCTAAGTTATGATATTGCCCCCGAGATGAGGGTGCGTGCCGATCCGGAGCAACTTTACCGCGTGGTTTTTAATTTGGTGCGCAACGCACGTCAGGCGATAGGGACCGCGGGAGGAACAATTGCGGTAATTGCCACAGAAACCAGCGAGGAATGGATGATTCGCGTCAATGATAGCGGTCCGGGTCTTCCTGCGCGTGCCCAAGAACACCTTTTCACTGCTTTTCAGGGGGGCGTGCGCAAAGGGGGCACCGGCCTCGGGCTGGCGATCGCCGCCGAATTGATCCGTGGGCATGGCGGGAAATTGCTGTTGGATTACACGGGCAAAGCCGGCACAGGCTTCTCCATTTGCTTGCCGAAAGGCAATGTGACTTCCCATCTGTAGCAGCCCTGAATTTTCCACGCTTTTGGGCTTGCAAAGGTTTGGTGGTGCGGCTATCTGATGCCTCGGAAGCACCCGTAGCTCAGCTGGATAGAGTACCTGACTACGAATCAGGGGGTCACACGTTCGAATCGTGTCGGGTGCACCATACAACTTCTTGAAATTAATGAAATATTTGGCTTTATGGAGCGCGTGTAAAATGCGCCGAAATAAAGTTTCCCACAAAGTTTCCCACTTTCATGTTTTGTTTTTGTTCTGTCCTCTTAGCCTAATAACCTCTGTGGCGAGTTTCTTTTGCTCCGCACCCGAGGAATATTTTGCAATCATTTGGCGTGCTTTATGTCCTGTAATTGCAGCTATTTGCGCGTCTGTTGCCCCCAATTCCGCCAGCTTGGATGCCGCGCTGTAGCGCAATCCATGCAAAGTGTAGGCTCTTGTTCCCGCTTTATTGGATATTCGCTTGGTAATCCCCCCTAAAATTAGTGGTGTTCACAAGTAGAATTTTCTCGGCATAATAATCTGAGGAGATTTTGATGAAGAAGGCACGATACAGCGACGCACAGATCATGGGTATTTTGAAGCAGGCCGAAAGCGGTGTGCCGG
>JAUZRV010000011.1 GCA_030950105.1 Rhodobacterales bacterium
TTGTCACCTTATTTTTGCACGTTTTCGTGCAAATAGAGGCGGTTTCTATTCAATTTGTCGTTTTTGATGCAAATAGAGGCCATTTCTATTCCTGATTTGGGCGAAAAATAGACCGATTTCTGTTTTTGTGTAACCATCTCCAAAAAGTTCATTTGACTTAGACCATATGGAGGATGGAAACATGAAAATACATTTTGGTTTGACCTACGAATTAACTAACACACAATATGCGCCGTTGGTGGCCTTAGCCGCCTATTATGAAGCAGAAAAAGTGTTTGAACCTTTACAATCAGTTACATCGGCAAGCAGACAAGGCGATTTTACCCTGTCAGACAAGCTGCTCCAGCTTGTTTTAAGCATTATGGCTGGCTGTGAGTATGTTTCGCTGGTCAATACGAAACTTCGCCCAGAGCGAAAATTTGCACAACTCTATCGAATCGATTGCTTTGCTGACCAATCTACCCTCTCCAGAGGGTTATATGGGCTAACTCAAATGAATCTTGTCCAATTAGAAGTGGCTGTGCGCCAAATTTGTGACCGATGCAGTCAAACACGACAACATGATTGGCGTGGATTTTTGGAATTGGACTTCGATTTATCCGCCTTACCCTGCGGTAAACAGGCTGAAGGCGGTAAAAAAGGGTATGGCAGCGGTAAAAAAACGCCATTATGCGCCAATTAGGCCGTGTTAGCTCCGTTAAATACCAGGAAACACTCTGGTCTGGCTTGTTTCCCGGCAATGTGTTAACCATGCAATGTCTGCAACAAGCCGTCTCAAACGTAGAAAGTTCATTTGAGTTAGCCGAACAACAACGAAAACGGACACTTTACCGACTGGATGGCGGTTCAGGTACAGATGAAAACCTGAGATGGTTGCTGAATAAAGGCTACCAGATTCTGGCAAAAGGCTTTTCTGGCAAGCGGGCGCATGCGCTGGCAGATCAGGTATCCCGTTGGGACATTTTTGATGACCAAAGCTGGCTAGGATGGGTTGAACCCACATTCGATCTGGGCCGCTCGATTCAGGTTGTCGTCAGACGGAAGCTGCACAAAGGGCATTTCAAGCATAGCTATTATGTTGCCACGCCCACTTTTTCTTCGAAAAGAGCCTTGATGATTCATTACAACCAGAGAGGTGGGGCTGAAATCGAGCAATTTCGTAATGACAAAAGCGGTTTGCACCTGTCAGCACGACGCAAGCAAAGTTTCCAGGCCCAACTGGCTCTCGTTTTACTAACGGACCTGACACATAATTTGCTGGCAGATTTCCGTCACCGTGGATTGGCCGGTTCCCGATTTTCCGAATGGGGCAGCAAGCGTATTGTCCGCGACCTGCTAGCGATTCCTGGCCGACTTCATTATCAGTCGGGAGAACTCAAACGAATCGAATTGTTGTATTCACATCAATATGCCGATGAACTGATTATTTGTTTGGAAAGGTACTGTTCAGGCCAATTTGATAATAGAAATGGCCTCTATTTGCATGAATTATGTCAACCTGAATAGAAATGCGCTCTGTTTGCGCAAAAATAAGGTATGAAGTTATTATACACGAGTACAGCTTACCCCCCGTCTACAGGGGGAGCCCAATTTTATGCGCATTCTTTAGTAAAACAGCTAAAAAAGCGGCACGATGTGCAGG
>JAUZRV010000110.1 GCA_030950105.1 Rhodobacterales bacterium
ACCAGCGCCGCTATCACCCTGCTCAAACGCATCGCAAAATCACCAACCAGGGCGATTGAACTCGTACAGGATAACCGCGCAAAGGCAGTCGAGATCATCGCGGCAGAACGATAATCCCACTTTCTCTGAATCACCCTGAGAATTTCACCACAACCGAGAACACAATAATCATCATCAAAACGGTAGGAACTTCGTTCATCAGGCGAAAATTTCGCGAAGATGTTGTGTTGGTTCCGGTCACAAAAGATTTGCGCTTGTTCCCAAGCCAAAAATGAAACCATGTCATAGTGATCACTGAAAACGTTTTAAGGTAAGGCCAAACATCTCCCCAATCCACAATACCGGGTGTAAACACCAATGCGAGACCAAAAACCCAGGTGGCAATCATCGCAGGATTCATGATGATCCGATATAGCTTTTCTTCCATTCTCTGTAGCACCAAATCAACCTGATCACCCGCTGTTGCTTCTTCCACATGATTGACGAGCAACCTTGGAAAATAAAACAGGCCTGCCATCCAGCTAATGACCGACATAATGTGAAGCGATTTAACCCATGGATAAATATCAAGCAAAAAATCTGTCATTTCTTAGCCCTGTTTTAATCAATTGGGTCAAATATTACAGAAGACCCTTTTTGTATCTCTAATTAAATAAAGAAAGATTAGAAAGGATGATGTATTTGTAGGGACCTTAAAAACGGTGGATAAAATAATCATCCACAGGTGATTTTAGGGAAACAGCAAAGGTTTCCCTGATTGTGGATAGTATAGTATTTATATTTAAAACCAATGATTTACAGAATAGATTTTGACATAATACGGTGGATAAAAATGACATAACGTCAGGATAGATAAACATATACGCAGATGATTTTATTCATATCCACGGTGGAAAAAACTTGCGGGAATCGCATGAGAGTTGCCAAAAAGAGGCGCTTGCGCTTGCCATGCATTTTGCCCAAAAATAATACCTAACAAACACTTAATATTTCCACAGGTTTATACACATGGCACATCGTTTGATATTGGCATCGGGTTCGGAAATCCGGCAAAAAATGCTTGGGGATGCCGGCGTTGTATTCAAAACCGTTGTTAAAAGCGTGAATGAAGACACCATTCGCCGCACCGAAGAAGCCGCCGGTTCGCCGCCTGACAATATTGCGGAAACATTAGCCGTAGAGAAAGCAATGAAAGTTAGCCAGATTGAAAAAGACGCCTTGGTCATTGGCTGTGATCAGATACTCGCGTTTGATCAACAAATTTTTACCAAACCGATTTCGGTTGAACATGCCCATCAACAGCTCTGTCAATTGCGCGGAAATACCCACCAACTATTTTCGGCGGCGGCGGTATGTCAAAACGGGGTGGTTCTTTGGCGGTATACCGGCCAGGTATCTCTTGAAATGCGAGAGTTTTCAGATGCGTTTCTTGATGGGTATCTCGTCCGTAACTGGAACAGTATTCGACATTCTGTGGGTGGATATAAACTGGAAGAAGAAGGGATTCGCCTGTTCTTGGATGTCAAAGGCGACTATTTTACCGTTTTGGGTATGCCGCTGCTGCCCCTTCTGGCATACCTTGTGGAAAGCGGAGAATTGCAACAATGACACTGGCAAAAATACCATTGGCCGCCGTGATCGGCACGCCTATAGCACACTCTAAATCACCGCAATTGCATCTTCATTGGCTCAAAACCTATGGGATCAAGGGGTTTTATATTCCGATGGATGTGGCCACCGATGATCTTGAATCGGTGTTGCGCATGTTGCCAAAAATGGGATTTGTTGGTGCAAATGTCACGGTCCCGCACAAGGAACGGGCGATGGAAATCGCGGATTTGGTCACCGATCGTGCAATTTTGATTGGCGCGGCCAATACGTTGATTTTTCGCAAAGATGGCAAGATTCACGCCGATAATACCGATGGCTATGGGTTTATCGAAAACCTGCGGCAAAATGCACCGGACTGGAACCCAAAGGCAGGGCCAGCGGTTGTTTTGGGGGCTGGTGGCGCGGCGCGGGCGGTTGTTGCGTCGCTTCTTGATGTGGGGGTTCCTGAAATCCTGATCGCCAACCGGACGCGCATCCGGGCAGAGAAGCTCAAGGATGATTTCGGCAACCGGCTTCGGGTGGTTGAATGGGTGCAAGCGGGCAATATTCTTGAAGAAGCGGCGACAGTGGTAAATACGACGTCTCTTGGCATGATGGGCAAGCCGGAAATGCGGGTGCCGCTTGACGGGTTGCAAAAATCCGCCCTCGTGACGGATCTGGTTTATGCGCCGCTGAAAACACGGCTTTTGCGCGCCGCGGATGAAATCGGCTGTGTCACTGTCGATGGTTTGGGCATGTTGTTGCATCAGGCGGTTCCGGCATTCGAGCGCTGGTTTGGTCAGCGACCAGTGGTCGATAGCGCGGCGCGGGCGGCGGCACTGCGATGACCTATAAGCTGGGTCTAACCGGATCAATCGGTATGGGGAAATCCACCACCGCGCAGATATTTGCCGAAAATGGATGTGATGTGTGGGATGCGGACGCTGCTGTGCATCGCCTCTATGCGGTCGGTGGTAATGCGGTTGCGCCTATTGGGGCGGCGTTTCCCGAGGCGATAGAAAACGGTATGGTGTCGCGGGAAACCCTGAAATCCATTATCGGGAAAGATCCCACCGCCCTGCCCCGGATCGAGGCGATAGTGCATCCTCTCGTCGCGGTGGATCGGGCAGAGTTTATCAAATCCACACAATCCGATATTGTGGTGTTTGATATTCCCCTGTTGTTTGAAACCGGCGGAAACAAGGCCATGGACGGGGTTGTTTGTGTCTCTATTTCACCTCAACTTCAGGAAAAGAGGGTGTTAGAACGCGGCACCATGACCAAAGAGCAATTCGAGATGATCAAGGCAAAACAAATACCGTTCATTGAAAAAGTCGCCCAAGCGGATTTTGTTGTGGTCACCGACACGATGGACCATACGCGCGCACAAGTCGGCGAAATCCTGCAAACGATCAGAGGGCAAATAGAAAATGCGTGAAATTGTTCTTGATACAGAAACCACAGGATTTGAACCAGAGCAAGGCGACCGGATCGTAGAAATCGGCGCGGTGGAATTGCACAATCATATGCCGACCGGCAATACCTACCACCAATATATCAATCCAGAGCGGTCGATGCCCCAAGGCGCATTTGAGGTGCACGGGCTTGGCGATGAATTTTTAAGCAGCAAGCCGGTTTTTGCCAGAGTTGCGCAGGGGTTTCTCGATTTTGTCGGGGGGTCCAAGCTCATTATCCATAACGCTGCGTTTGATATGAAGTTTCTCAATGCCGAGCTTAAGAAGGTCAATTTACCAACTCTGCCGTGGGAACAGGCGCTTGATACTTTGGCGATTGCACGCAAGAAATTCCCCGGATCACCCGCGTCTTTGGACGCGCTATGTCGGCGGTTCAATATTGATACATCAGCACGGGTTTTGCACGGTGCTTTGCTCGATTCCGAGATCCTTGCCGAGGTCTATCTTGAACTGATTGGCGGGCGTCAGCCGGATTTCGGGTTGGGTGCCGCAACATCGACGCAAAAGACATCGGCGGATGCTGGACCAACACGGGTTGTGGCACGCCCTACACCCCTGCCCTCGCGCTTGACACAAGAAGAAGCCGCCGCCCATGACGCCTTTGTTGAGGCAATGGGCGACGGCGCGTTGTGGTCGAAAAAGTCTTAGGTTTAGGCCGTCGGAGTAGCTTCGGCGGCTGTTTGTTCTTCCTGACGGCGCGCGATTTCCTGACGATACAGTTGCAGGAAGTCGATATTTTCGAGGTTAAGCGGCGGAAAGCCACCGTCGCGCGTCAAATCACCAACAATACGGCGCACATACGGGAATAACATGCGCGGACATTCGATCAACAAAAACGGGTGCATCTGGTCTTCTGGCACGCCTTCGATGTGAAACAGACCGGCATATTCCAGCTCTAGCAAAAACAACTGTTGATCGCTGTCTTTGTTTTTTGAACTTACGACAAGCTTGGTAACCACCTCATACTGGTGCTCGGTATCGCGCTTTTTCGCATCCAGATTAACCTGCACCTGAATGTCGGGCACCACGGCACCGGCGGTGCCTTGTTGGGCAAGGATGTTTTCAAAAGACACATCGCGGATGTATTGATTCAAAATGTTCATTTTAATTTGCGGGGCTTGTGGCGCCGCGCCATTGCCAGTCTCGGCCATCTTTTTCTCCCAAGGGCTTCGTTATCTCAAAATCTGCTGTAACAGGTCATGCGCGCGGCCTCAATGGCGCTCTCAATGCTTGGTCACACCAGGCGGGGTATGGGTTGGCCGTTTAGTCGGGTCAACCTCATGAAATTCGCCCTCGACAACATCCGATTGGCCAAATCCGGGGTGCGCGCTACGGGTATGTCGGGTATTTTGACCCTCGGCCGAACCGCCCATAGTGAAACTTTGCACGGAAATACGTTTGCGCATGTAATTGATTACGCCAACCCGTACCGCCGGCACCAGAAAGGCGAACCCGACGGCATCAGTAAAAAACCCCGGTGTAAGCAACAAAGCGCCGGAGACGAGAATCATAGCGCCATGAGCGAGATGTTCTGTCGGATCTTGTAGATTTGAAAACGATTGTTGCAGGTTCCCGATCGCCATAAGACCCTGTGTGCGCACCAGCCAAGTGCCCAAAATCGCCGTGAGAACGACAATGGCGAGCGTCGGCCAGAGACCGATTGCCCCACCTACCTGAATAAACAGGCCGATTTCTATCAAGGGAACAGCTAAAAATGCTAAAAATAGCCACATAATGTGAATTCTCCTGTAAACATTTGGTGCGGTGGACTTGACCGCGGCTGTCACATACATAAGTGCGAACTACTGATGTTTCCATGCCGCACGCCCAAACTTGCCCAAATCGAGGTCTAAATGAATTCTCCTATCCTTCAATTACTGGTTCTGGCCGGCATTGCCGTCTTTTTGATTTTGCGTCTGAAAAATGTTTTGGGCACCCGCGAGGGGTTTGAGAACGCTGAAGCGCCTCAACCAGCGGCGAATTCCACACGTCGGCCCGATCTGGAAGTGATCGAAGGCGGCCCGGATCGTGACATCACCGATCACGTAGAAGAAGGCAGCGCAGCCGCTTTTGCCCTGATTGAAATGAAAAAGGCCGAGGCGTCATTTGGCGTTGGGGATTTCCTGCAAGGCGCGCGCGGCGCCTATGAAATGATCCTGATGGGATTTGAACGGGGAAATCTTGCCGAAATAAAACCGTTTTTGGCAGAAGATGTTTATGAAACTTTTGCAGCGGTCGTGGAATCGCGTGAAAGCCAGGGGCTTACGATCGAAGCCGAATTTATTGGCGTGCGGGAAATGTCTTTGGAAGATGCAGAGTTTGACCCAAAAACCGGATTGGCCGAACTTACGGTGAAATTTCTCGGGGAATTGACGTCGGTGGTTCGTAACAAAGGTGGCGAGATCATCGAAGGCGAAAAAGACAAAAGCAAACACCAAAAAGATGTTTGGACCTTTGCGCGCACCATTGGCACGAATGATCCCAACTGGATTCTTGTTGCCACGGGCGGATGATCACCACGATCAAAGCGGCGGTATCTGCGGGGCTGATTATGGCAGGAAGTGCGGGCGCGCAGGATACCAAATATTCGATTCTCGGGTTTGATGATCTCGAGGGTTGGGCGCAGGATGATCATGGCGCTGCTTTATCGGTTTTTCTCAATACCTGTCGTGATATGGATGCGCCGGATTGGTCGACGCTTTGTGCTGTTGCACAGGATCAATCCGATGCCCGCGGGTTTTTTGAACTGTTTTTTCGCCCGGTATTGATTGAAGACGGCAATCCGGCACTTTTTACCGGTTATTTCGAACCCGAACTTGATGGCGCAACCCGCCCGTCGGAGCGGTTTCGTTATCCGGTTTATAAAATGCCGCGCGAGGCGCGTGGCGCAAACGTCTGGCTAACGCGCCGCGAGATTGAAACCGGCGCTGCGATGAAAAACCGGGGTTTGGAAATTGCCTGGGTTGATGATCCGGTTGAATTGTTCTTTCTGCAAATTCAGGGATCTGGGCGGATCCGGTTGCCCGATGGTCGCTATTTGCGGGTTGGTTATGGTGGATCTAACGGGCACAATTATCGTTCTATCGGGGTCGAATTGATCCGGCGCGGGATTTACAAGGCACATCAAGTGTCGGCACAGGTGATCAAAAACTGGGTGCGGCGCAATCCGATGGATGGCGAAGAATTGCTGCGGTTCAATAATTCATATGTATTTTTTCGAGAAGTGAATCAGGTGCCGTCGGACAAGGGACCATTGGGCGCGATGAACCGTTCGATTACCACGATGCGCAGCGTTGCGGTTGACCCGAAATATACCACACTTGGCACTCCGGTCTGGCTTGAAAAAGCGGGCGAAATGCCGTTGCGCCGCTTGATGGTCGCGCAAGATACCGGGTCTGCGATCAAAGGCGCGCAACGTGCCGATATCTTTTTTGGCACCGGCGATAATGCAGGTCGCGCCGCCGGTAAGTTGCGTGATGGTGGGCGTATGGTGGTTTTGTTGCCGATTCAGCGCGCCTATGCGTTGGAATATGAAGGTGCATTATGACCCGCCGCCGCCTTCGTCCAGAAGAAGTAGAGCTTTGGCGCAAAGTGACCGAAACAACCCACCGGCTTTATCCTGAGCGGGCGTTGTCGGAAATTCCGAAACCCAAACCAAAACCGGTAAAAACCCCGAGTTTGGGTTTTCGGGGATCGGATGGAAATAGCGGCGCAATTCAGTGGGTGCCAAAACCCGACAATACACCCGCATTTCCAACAGGTTTTGGGCATATGCCTATCCAGATGGATCACAAGACCCACAAAAAACTTAGCCGTGGAAAATTAAAACCGGAGGGCAAGATTGATCTGCACGGGATGACAATTGATCAGGCCCATCCGGCGTTGACCTCGTTTATTTTTAGGGCGCACCGCGACAAAAAGCGTCTCGTTCTGGTGGTGACCGGCAAAGGCCGCACGTCCGACCCATACGGGCGGCGCGGCGTATTGAAACATCAAGTGCCGCAATGGTTGGCGTTGCCGCCAATCGCGACGGCAGTTTTACATATCACGCAAGCGCACATAAAACACGGCGGTTCGGGCGCTCTCTATGTGTATTTGAAACGTAGCAGGTAGGTTATTCAGGCACAGCGTTGATGATAGTAGCGTTGGTTTCGACGTTGATAAAACTGCCCATCACCGCCCCTTTTCTTGGGGCCGAACGATTGCGAAAAGCCGCATCAATTTTGTTCATCTGCGATAGAATATTGATCAACGTCGGGGATGTTGCGGGTGTAAAATGGCCAAGGCCACCCATGCTATAGCTGCTGACATCAAGCAAGGTAACATCAAGCCCGGCAAGTTCATTCGCATCGGATACCGACCCAAGGCGTTCCTTTTGCCCTGACAGCATCGCGGAAATCCGTAGGGCGCGATCTTTTTGGGATGTGAAAATGACAAAGGGCTGTGGAAGACGTTTGATCCGCGCGGCCTGTTTGCGGAAAAGTTCGATGTCGATATCAGGGGAAATCAGGACCACGCTCAACAGGTTTTTATGTAGGTTAAGCCGGTTTTCAAGCGCCGCCTGACGTAATGTTTCCATGACCAGCAACGCACCGAGGGAATGACCAACCAGCAACACCCGTTTGGCGCCGGATTTTTGCACGGCCCCTAACAATTCTTCCAATCCATCGCGGGCAAAAAGCATGCTGTCGCGATCATGGCCATAGCCGAGGGTGCGGGCCGCGCTTGGCCACGAATAATGCACCGCGACCTTGGAAAGTTCAAAATCCTCGGAAAGTTGCGCCAGTCGAAACAGACCTTCGGCAAAATTGGTGTTGTAGCCGTGGACATAAACCACAACTTCACGTTCTTTGGATGGCAGCGCGCGCAGGGTTTTCGAGAGGGCGGCGGTAAAGTCGGAGGTTGAAGAATATGAGGTTTCACCGGCGGCTACGAAAAAGCGTTTAGGGTCGGGTTTTTTTGTCGGCCATTCAATTTTGCCTGCGTTATGGGCCGGAGGAATCGAAATTTCGTATTTTCCAAACTGTATATCCATACTGCGCTGGGCGGCGTAACCGGTATTGGAGCGCGCCCGCGTGGTGCCATAAAACACAGTTTGCAAATCGCCAATGGCCTTTGCGGCGGGATTGACAAGAATAACACCCCGCGGCGCACAGGCCGAAACCAGCGACAACACCAACAGGATTAGAATGAAAAACCGAAATTTCACGAGGGACCCCCTTGGTTAGGTGATATTCCTATAACAAACGCAATCATTTCAGACCAGAGTCGTTTTCAAATTATTTGACGACAGGGGTGCCTTCAAGTTGTTGCTTTGACCCGGCTATGCCGATTTTCATCATCATGCTGGAAAATACAAAATACACGGCGATGGCGATATATTGCATTTCCAGTCCTATGCCAAAGTCGAGAAAAACGCCGGTGATACCCGGCCCAATGGCCGATCCGAAAACCATCACAGCGGTTGCCGTTGCCTTGATCGCACCGAGGTTTTTCGTGCCGTAAAATTCGGCCCAAAAAGCGTTGGGCAGGGTGGAATTTGCACCCGTTGTCAGCGCCAAAAAGAAGAAACCAATAACCGCACCGGTAGGGCCAGCGGCATAGGAAAACACCACAAAGGCCACACACATCGGCAGTTGGATATACGGGATCAAACGGGCGGTGCCCCATTTATCCAACGCCCACCCCGATACCAACATGGCAACGATTCCCATGATGGTGTAAAGTGGAAATAGGGCAACCAATTCAACGTGTTCCCAGCCTTTTGTTCTTGCGAACTCAACCTGCTGAAAGAAAAACGCGGTGTTAAAGGCGGATGGTCCCAAAATGGCAGGGATCATGAACCAGAACAGGCGGTGGTGCAAAACCTCGCGACGGGACCAATGGCGCGCGTTCATGCCGGTGGATTGATCGTTTTGCGACATCGAAAGAGGTGTGCGTTCGTGGCGAAGCAACGAAAGTAATATCGGGATGCCAAGAACGGTCACCAACGCCGCCAATCCCCATAACAAGCGCCAATCATATGTCGCCATCAAGGCAACAAAAATGAGCGGCAACAAGGCCTCGCCAAAGGAAAAGCCAAGCGATGCGATAGAGAGCGCACGCCCACGGGTGGCCACATACCAACGCGACATGGCGACAACGGCAATGTGGCTCGTCATGCCTTGCCCCGAAAACCGCAGTGCAAATATCACCACCGGAAGCAGCCAAGCATTGGGAACTAAAAGCATTGCAACACATGCCAATGCCAGCATCGCCAAAACGCCGGTGCCCAACACACGCACCCGAAAGAAGTCGGTCAAAGTGCCGGCCCACACCATAGCGATGGCCGAAACGGTGGTGCCAAGCGAATAAATGCCACCCCACGCACCATGTGAAAGGTCGAACGCCGCGCGGATTTCACCCGAAAATATCGAGATGAAATAGGTTTGTCCAAAACCGGAAAGAAAGGTCAGCAATACACCCGCCGAAAGCCATGGCGCATTGTTGCGTAGAAAATCAATCGTGCGCATATGTCAGGTGTGGCGACAAGCGCGGGTTACGGCAAGCCTTAAAGCATATAACGGCTCACATCAGTGGATTGGGTGAGCGCGCCGAGGTTTTCATTCACAAATTCTGCGTTCACTTCGATCGCCTCGCCGCCGCGATCAGGGGCATTATAAGACAGCTCCTCAAACACCCGTTCAAGCACGGTATATAGCCGCCGCGCGCCGATATTTTCGACCGATTGATTGACGTCGGCGGCAATTTTGGCCAGCGCGGCAATGCCATCGGTGGTGAAGGTAACGGTGACCTGTTCGGTGGCCATCAACGCGGTATATTGCAGGGTCAACGCGTTGTCGGTTTCGGTCAGGATACGCACGAAATCTTCTTCGGTCAGGGCGCGCAATTCTACGCGGATTGGCAACCGCCCTTGTAATTCCGGCAACAGATCCGATGGCTTGGCGATATGAAATGCGCCGGACGCGATAAACAGGATATGGTCGGTTTTGATCGCGCCGTGTTTGGTCGAAACGGTGGTGCCTTCGATCAACGGCAGCAAATCACGTTGCACGCCTTCGCGCGATACATCCCCGCCGCGAGCATCGGATCGGGCGCAGACTTTGTCAATTTCATCGAGAAAAACAATGCCGTTTTGTTCAACTGCCTCAAGGGCCAAACGGGTCACCGTTTCATCATCGAGCAATTTATCGGCTTCTTCGCTGACCAGGAGTTCATAACTTTCCGCAACGGTCAGGCGCTTTTTGACCGTGCGACCACCAAAGGCCTTGCCGAAAATATCGCCGATATTCATCATGCCCATCTGGCTTCCCGGTTGGCCGGGAACATCCATCATCGGCATCGGGTTTGTGGTGTCGGCCAATTCAAGCTCGATTTCGGTTTCGTTCAATTCACCGGCCTTGAGTTTCTTGCGAAACATTTCACGCGTCGCGTCGCGCGCATCTTCTCCAGCGATGGCATCAATCACCCGTTCTTCGGCGGCTTCAAGAGCTTTGGCTTTGACGTCTTCGCGCATGTTTTCGCGGGTCGTGTTGATGGCGCTATCCATGAGGTCACGAATGATTTGTTCCACGTCGCGCCCGACATAGCCCACTTCGGTGAATTTGGTGGCTTCGACTTTTATAAACGGTGCGCGTGCCAATTTGGCCAACCGGCGGCTGATTTCGGTTTTACCCACGCCTGTTGGGCCAATCATCAGGATGTTTTTTGGATAAACCTCGTCGCGTAAATCATCCGACAGTTGTTTGCGCCGCCACCGATTGCGCAGGGCCACAGCCACGGCGCGTTTGGCGTCGTTTTGGCCAATGATAAAGCGGTCCAGTTCCGAAACAATTTCGCGGGGGGTAAGGTCGGTCATTTTGAAATCTTTTCTATGGTCAGGTTGCCATTGGTATAAACGCAAATATCCGACGCAATCGCCATCGCAGCACGTGCCACTTCTTCGGCGTTCCGGTCGCTGTCCATCATGCCACGCGCGGCAGCAAGTGCGAAATTCCCGCCGGATCCAATGGCCGCTATATTGTGTTCGGGTTCAAGAACGTCGCCCGCCCCCGTGATGACGAAGATTTCGGACCCATCGGTCACGATTAACATCGCCTCTAGTTTTTGCAAATATTTGTCGGTGCGCCAATCTTTGGCAAGCTCAACAGATGCGCGCGCCAATTGGCCGGGCGTTGCCTCTAGTTTGGCCTCTAGCCGCTCGAGCAACGTAAAAGCATCTGCTGTTGAACCGGCAAATCCAGCCACAACATCAAACCCGCCCGGTGATAATCGGCGCACTTTGCGGGCACTACCTTTGATCACGGTTTGGCCGATGGACACCTGGCCATCACCGGCGATGACCACTTCGCCATCTTTTTTTACCCCGATAATCGTGGTGCCGTGCCATCCGGGGAATTGATTGTCTGCCATGCTGCTCTCCTCGTCTGTTGGCATATATGGCGCGGCTGCGTGTGCTCTACAAGGGCCACGCCGATGCGGGGCTTGTTTGTGATGGGCGGCACAGGTAAGTCACTGCCATGAATGATGCGAAAATCCTGCGATTTTATCTTGATACTGACCTACGCCAAAGCGCGCAGGCAGGGCAGCATAATTTTATCAACAAAGTTGCCAAAGTGGCCGAAACCGAAGGTTTTCAGGTCGAATTCCGCAAGAACAGTGTCGATGAGCGTGAAAAATCGGCCAACCGGAATGGTTACGCCATGTTCCATATGGATGATCCGATCCATGATCGCGCCCTCACCATGAGGCGAAATTACTATTACCCGTTTTGGCATATAGAAAGCAGCGCCAAACGGTGGGAATGGGCGTCCGCAAGGGCCAAATTTGCGATTGCAGACAACGACCGCATCGAAGCCCGCCGATTTTACGGTTTTTGGCAGAAACGATTGTTCGGTGGTGCGCATGAAATCGTCGGGCAGGGTGGATTTGTCTACGTCCCGTTGCAAGGGAGGTTGTTAGAGCACCGGTCGTTTCAAACCTGTAGCCCGCTAGAGATGATTGAAACTGTTTTGAAATATGATCCAAAACGCAAAGTGATCGCAACGCTGCACCCCAACGAACAATATACGCCACAGGAACAAACCGCTCTGGAAAACCTGGTGGCTAAAAATCCACGGCTCTCGCTTGAATTTGGGCAGATGGAGCGCCTGTTAACCCATTGTGATTATGTGGTGACGCAAAATTCAAGCGCTGGATTTGCCGGATTTTTCTTTGAAAAGCCCTGTGTTCTATTTGGGAAAATAGATTTTCATCATATTGCGGCAAATGTGCATGCGCTTGGACCGGAACAGGCCCTTGCGACGGTTTTGGACAAATCCCACGATTACGAGGGCTATGTTTGGTGGTTTTTGCAACAAATGTCGATCAATGCCGGTCGCCCCGATGCCGAGGAAAAAATTCGCGAACGGTTTGTCAACGCGGGTTGGCTGACATGAAAAAGGGGCACCCTAAGGCGCCCCGAAATCAACGGTGATCCGGATTTAGATCGCGTCTTCGATCCATTTTTGCAGGGCTGCTTTTGGGCGTGCGCCTGAAATGTTGGAAACAACTTCGCCGTCTTTAAAGATGAACAGCGCGGGAATACCACGAACGCCCATGGCAGCGGCGGCATTTGGGTTGGAATCAACATCGACCTTTGCAATTTTGATTTTGTCGCCAAATTCGACCGCAAGTTCTTCAAGCGATGGGCCGATTTGTTTGCAAGGGCCGCACCAGGCCGCCCAGAAATCTACAACTACGGGAACCGAAGCGTTTTTAACTTCGGCGTCAAATGTTTCGTCAGTTACGGCAACAGTAGCCATTGGTTTTCTCCTGAATGGGAATTGTATTTGACGTGAACCTAAGAACGTAGCGGCCAATCGTCAAGGTAGCTGGGTGTCGCACAGGGCTTGATACACAAGATCGTGTGGAAGTGGCATAAGTGTTGCTGTTCTGGTCCACAATAATGCGGTTTCAATTTTGTGGTCCGGGTAAATATTGGCAAGAGCCGCTGCATAGGCCCCCATCTGCCGCAATAATCCGTCCGGACAGTCCTGTGCGGATTTCGGCACAACGGCATTGCTCTTGAAATCAACGATCAGGATGCTGTTATCGGTGATTAGCAGACGGTCAATCGCGCCATGAATTCGCCTACCTGATAGTTCCACAATATTGGCGGTTACTGAAACTTCGGCCAAGGCATCGGTGGTGAACAGATGTTCCAAATCTTGGGATGACAGAACCTTTCTTGCTTCCCGAAGAATTGAATTCAAGTCTTCACCGGTGATCTGATCTGGACCAGTCGCAAGAAGACGCGCCGCCTCGTCGGGCCACTGTTTCGCAGGGAAATTTGGCAGAAATTCCAATAACCGATGGATTTGACGCCCTCGCCGCAGGGCCGCGTCTTCATCAAGACCAACCTCGCCTGCCAATGCCTTGGCACCCCCCAAGGACGAGGGGCTTAGGGTTTTGGGGGCGGTAGGAATAGCCGGAGCATCATTTAGCAAAAAATCGGGTAATTGCGGTGAAATAGAGACTGTTTTTGACTCATTAAGAGCCTGCAAATCATCCCAGTTTCCGTTAGATAACCGCAATCCCGACCCAAAGGAATACTTGAATTCCCTGGCGCCGGATGTCTCCATGCCAACGCGAATTTTATCATACCAACTGCTGCCATCTTTTCCCAAATCCCCCGAAGACGCAACGATGAGCCATTTTTCCGCGCGCGTCATCGCGACATACAAAAGCCGGTCACGTTCCGCCCTTTGTTGCGTAATGTAGAAATCTTTGGCCTTTTGAATGGCCTTGGGTGCTTCATCTGTGGAGGTGTTCCAAACCGAAACACCATCCACATCGAGCAGGCTTTCGTTGACCTGTATTGATCGGCGTGCGGTATCCGGTAAAATCACAATCGGGGATTCAAGGCCCTTTGCACCATGCACGGTCATCACCCGAATACGATTTCCGGAACTGTCCATCTGGCGTTTGATTTCAAGATCGTCGGTTTCCATCCATTGCAAAAACCCCGTCAGGCTTGGCACTGCGTTGCGTTCAAATGCCAGGGCCTGCGAAAGCAATGCATCAATCCCGTCTTCTGCTTCGGATCCCAATCGGGCCAATAGGTTTTTACGCCCGTCATGGCGGGTCAAAATCCGCTCAATGAGGTCAAATGGTCGCAAAAAATCGACTTGGTTGCGCAAATCGTCAACAATTTTCATTGTTAAGGGAAATTCATCCCCCCGCGAACGTAATGCCTGCCAGAGAAATTTTTGGTCACGCTTGTGCGCAAGATTATAGAGGTCCTGTTCGTCCCACCCAAACATAGGTGATTTAAGGGCAACAGCGAGGGCAAGACTGTCTTCCGGCGTGGCCAGAAACGACAACAAAGCAGCAATGTCTTTGACGGCCATTTCGGCACCAACCTTGAGTCGGTCAGCCCCGGCAATAGGTAAATTCCGCGTCTTACATTCGCGAATAATCTCTTGAAACAGAGCAGACCTGCGCTGCACCAAAATCAGAAAATCACCCGGTTGAACAAAGGAAGCCCCGGCTTCGTTTTCCGCGGCTATAGTCACCTTTCGGGCAATCATAGTGTCGATTTCTTCGGCAATACGGCGGGCAAGCAACACCGTGTGATGACTTTGCCCCAAACGATCTACGGGATCATACCAATGATCTTTTTCGGGGTCTTCCTGTTTGTCGATAACTGGCCATAAATCCACCCTGCCCGGCATTTCGGTTTTAAAGGCGCGGTGGTTCTGGTCCTTGGAAAAACCAGCATCTTCCGACCCTTCAAATGTTTGATCCACCAGCCGTAAAATGGCTTCGGCAGACCGAAAAGAATGTTGAAGTGCGAGTGATTGCAGAGGTGTTTTGGTATTTATAAGGCGTCGCGAGAATTCGGAACGCATCCGGTCAAATTCACGCGGATCAGCGCCCTGGAACGAGTAAATGGATTGCTTTTTGTCACCGACGACAAAAATTGTGCGCAACGTATCGCCGCGCGCACCTGCGCCGCTGGTAAATTCCTGTGCCAAACGTTCGATCACACCCCATTGTGGGGGGCTGGTGTCTTGGGCTTCGTCGATAAGAACATGATCAATGCCGCCGTCCAACCGATACAACACCCAAGCTGCAACGCTGCTGTCTTTCAATAGATGTAGAGTATTCAAAATCAGATCGTCAAAATCGAGCCAGCCCCGCAATTGTTTTGCGTTCTGATAGGCAGGCAGGAAAATTTGGGAGAACCTGTGCAATGCAAGGGTTTTTTGTGCGGCAGCCAAGGCAAGGCGGGATTCACGCGCGGTTTTAACCCGACCCATAAGGTTGTTAAGGTCTTCGATTATGTCGTCGATAACTGCGCGGGTGGGTTTTGTCGGAAACGACCCTATCTTGGCGCCAAAAGGCGATTTTGCCTTGGCCCCAAACAGGAATACAGATTCAAGAACGGGAAGCGCACGAAGGTCAAGCTGTCCAAGTTCGCCGAGCGTTTTTGCCGCCTTAATATCAATGGCGCTACCGGATTTTAACGCGGAAACCAGAGTGGATAACAGATCTGATTCAGCGCCTAAAAACACGCTATTGGTAACATCGTTTTCATCAAACCCCGACGCTATCCCGAAGGTTGCCCAAAGATCGTCCTTGGAAATGTCGGTGGGCATATTATTGCGATGCCGAACGATCTGTGAGGTGATTTTTTCAAAATCCTCATCGGTGATATGGCGCGCGAGACCGGCGATAACCTCGGAGTGTTCGGTGGCAAGAGATTCTACAATTTCGGCACGCAGCAGGGCACCCGCGCGATCATCCATTTCGGTGAAATTCGGACTAACGCCGGCTTCCAGGGGGAATCGCCGCAATAAAGACGCGCAAAATGAGTGGATCGTCTGGATTTTCAAACCACCGGGCGCTTCAATCGCACGTGCAAATAGAGTGCGGGCATTTCGGAGGGCATCCGTGTCAATTTGCCCCGAAACACCCAGAGATTCCAGTTCGTCCAAGAGAGAAGCATCCCGCAACATGGCCCATTTTCCCAACCGGCCAAACAAACGGTTTTGCATCTCGCTCGCGGCGGCCTTGGTGTAGGTCAGGCATAAAATATGCTGGGGTTCGACACCTTCAAGCAAGAGGCGGGCAACGCGATCGGTAAGAACCCGGGTTTTACCCGATCCAGCATTGGCAGAAAGCCATGTCGAGGCGGACGGTGCAGCGGCCAATACCTGTTTTTGTGTGGCTTCGTCGCGATTTTTCATTTCATTTCACTTGAATGGGGCGCATCGGTGATGTCCCATTCTCCATACCGCGCCAATTGATCATAGTCGCCTATATCCTCTTTTTTGAACATGGCGCGCCGTGCCGTAAACCCTTGTTTCGGGTCGAGATAGGCCCCGACAAGTATTTTGAAGTCTTCCCAGACCTTTTCGGGTGGCTCGTCCTCAAGAGGTGCGCCGCCGATTTTCCGGTTGCTTCCTACGCCAACAAATTGTGCGCGTTCTACGTGGGCCGGGGGCATATCGCCAAAACCGCCCTGTGAGGCAATAACCGCTTCGAGAAGCAATTGTTTGTTAAAGACCTTTTGTTCGGTCGCCGACGGAATAGCCCCCGATTTATAATCGTAAATATGCAAACCGCCGGCATTGTCGCGATCAATACGATCGGCTGTCGCGGTAAGCTTGAACCCGAGATCGGGAATTGTAATGGCCCCTTTGATTTCGAATTCGGCCGGTTTTGCGTTGGCAAGCCGTGCTGCCTCGGTTTCGAGAAACCAATCTGCAACCCGATCAATCCGCGCTTTCCAAAGGGCGCGGATATGGGGCCAAGGGATGTTTTTGATAAGAATAGTGTCTGTTACACGCATGAGATCACGACGTGTGTTGTGATTCGGGTTTTCTTGCGTGGCCTTAACATATGCTTCAAAAATCTCATGAATCACAATTCCGCGCATCAATGCATCGGGTTCTTGCATCAGCGACCGGAGCGGGCGCAGGCGCAACACATGTTTGGCATAAATTGCATATGGGTCACGGATGAGCCGCTTGATTTCAGTCACAGATAAATGCCGTGGTCGGGCCTCAACCGGTGGTTTGGGGGATGGGCGGCGCGCGGGATCCACCTGACCCGGTTCTTGCAGAATTTTTGCGCGTTCTTGCCAAACCTCGCCACGGGCCAACATGGATTGCAGGGCTATTTCCCCGCCTTGATCGGGCAATCCGCGTAACAAATTGAGCAAACGGTTCAACCAGCGCGAGGCGATTGTTTGCGCATCATCTGATCGAACAGAGCGGGTTAGCCAAACCTCGGGCGCGCCGATCGCCTGTTGAAAATCATGAGCAGATAGCCCGATCCGGCGTTCGGGAAGCAGCAGACCGGCCTGATCGCGCAATTTCCGGTTAAGCCATGGATCAGGCGCGGGGGATTGCGGCCAAACACCATCGTTTAACCCCGCGAGAATCAGAAGATCGGCGCCCTGAACCCGGGCCTCCATGGTGCCCCAGATCAATATGTTGGGGTGGGGCGCATCCCGGTCACGAACCCCTTCGGCATCGGCAAGAACCTTGGAAAAGAGCGTGCTATAATCACTGGCCAACAGGTCGCCACTATGGGGGGCTTGGCGAATGAAATCATCAATTGTATTGCGCATTTGTTGGCCGGGTTTAAGAAGCCATATCGCACCCTCGGACGTGTCATCGGTCCCTTTTGAAATCTGTTCAGCAAGGGCGATATGGGCAGAAATACGCGCAGATAACGATTGTTCGCCAGTGTCCACTTTGTCGATAAAGCAGGCAATAACCCATTTTATCCACGCCACCGCATTCTTGTCTTTTTGATTTTCTGCCCAGATTTGCAGGCCATTCGCGGTGGGATATGGCGGCCCTTTTTTGCGAATGTGCAGCTCAAGGTTTTGGGTGTGCAGATGGTGATTTCCGGGATTAGACCCGACATGGGTCAAGGGATGTTTGAGTAATGTAATGAGGGCTTCACTGGTCAACTTGTGGTGAAACAGAGCCGAAATATGCCGCAGAAACCGGCCCGGAGGTGTCAATTGCAAAGGTATTCCGGCACTGTCATCGGGCAGAATATTCCACCGCTCCAATGCCGCTGTTACCTGACGGGTGAGCATCCGGTCGGGGGTGATCAGGGCTGCAATCTGACCGTCTTGGGCGGCCTGTCGTAACCGCATCGCAATGACAAACGCTTCATCACGCACGCTCGGCGCTTCGATCAACGTTACGGCTTGCATCGCTTCGGGAATATTCTTTAGATCAGGCCCTTCGGTTAACCATTGATCGGTCACCGGGGCGGGGCGCAACGCAAGCGAAACAATGCGGTTGCGATCGGCGTTATGCGCAGTGTTTTCATTCCAGCACCGGACATCGGGCGGGGTAATATCAAGGGCCAACATTAGTTTTCGAAACCGGAATTGTGGATGGTCCTCGCAGGTAAGAGTGCTATCCAGTGTGGGCCAGATTTCGTCGGGCATGTCAAAATCATAGCCGGGCAGTATCAACGCGCCTTGTGGAAGATTTGCAACCGCTTGCATCAACAAATGGGTGGCCCCGCGAGACCCGGTTGAGCCAGCAATGATAATCGGGTGTTCCGGTGGCTGGGATTGCCATTGTTTTGTCAGGCGTTGCGCAATCATCATCTGGCGTTCATTGCCGTCTGGTGCGCCGGACGTGTCCCCAAAATAGTGATGGACGATGGTTAGGAACGATTTCGCGCGCTCCCAATGGCCCGATTGATCAGACACATCGAGAGATGTGATCGTTTCCGGCAACACCCCTTCGGAATGCATTTCGTCCATCAATGTGGCAAGACTATCGGCCAAGTCGTAAAGCGATGAACGCGGTGCCAGATCGGGCTGTTGTTCAAGCAAAGCCGAGACCAGTTGAACCAGTTCAAGACGGCGGCGCAAGGGCGAGACAGCAGGGGGAACGTCGGTGAAATTTGCGGCATCTTCGAGATTTGTGAGCAGTTGAATTTTTGGCATTAAAAGGGCCGGACCTCGATCAAACAGATCACGAATACGGCGCGCCATACGCGCTGTGTTTACGATAAGCAGGGTGCGGGCGAGCGTCTCTTTTGGTTGGTTTTGGGCGCGGTTAATCAGACCTTCCACCAGCGCCTTGGGAAAATCCACACCGGACGCAAGGCCAAAAACACGCGGGGTTTCGGAGGGTTCAAACATTGTAATCCTCGATCATTTTTCCTGCCAACTCTATGCCGGCGGGGCGTCCGACGTCACACCATTTTCCGGGGTAATTCACGACAAAAAGGCGCTGGGCAGCGAGCATCTTATCCCACGCGAGATTTAGGGAAAAAACCTTGTCGGGGATTTCACCCAACCCGTCGGGTTTGATAATTTGTGCGCCCCCGTAAATCAGACCCGGACCACGTGTGGCACGCCCGTTGACATCAACCACAAAATCGCCCGAACCCGTATGGCCGACAGCATTGTCGGGGTGCAGCCCAACCAGTAATGCATCCATTTGGTCGGGATTCCAATATTTTTCCAGGAGGGAAAGAGGGTTGGGGCCGCGCCAAATAGCGTCAGTGTTCAGGGTGAAAACCGGCCCGGACCCAAGCAAAGGAAGTGCAGCACGCAAACCGCCGCCGGTTTCGAGAATGTCGGGCTGTTCATATGAAAGAGTGACATTTTGTGGCGCAAGGTGTTCTGCGAGCATGTCCGGTTTATAGTGAAGGTTGGCGACGACACGCGATATGCGCGCATCAACAACGAGATCAAGCGTGTGATCAATCAGCGCTTTGCCAGCCACCTTGAGCATCGGTTTTGGGACATCAGACGTCAATGCCCCCATACGGGTGCCAAATCCAGCCGCAAAAAGCAGGACGGCACGTGGTTTGTTTTGGGGGTCATTCAAGGGCGTTTCGCGCATTGGTTTTTTAACTTTTGCAAGATTTCCGGGGTTGGTGCAGGGAGTGTATTCATAATAATTTTTGCGACAGGTGCGAGGGCAGGATGCGCAAGATTCGTCATGATATGCCCCCAAACCCGCGGGATAAGATCGACGTAATGGGGTTTCCCGTCACGAATGGAAAGCCGCGCAAAAACCCCGAGAATACGCAAGTTTCGTTGTGCGCCGAGGACATGATAGGCCGCTTCGAATTCTGGTCTGGAGAGGGTAGAATGATCCACATAACGGGTGATCATTTCCTGCACGATACTGTCGGGAACATCGCGGCGGGCGTCTTGCAGAAGTGAAACCAGATCATAGGCGGGATGGCCGGCCATAGCATCCTGAAAATCAAGGAGGCCAACACGCGCTGCGTTATCCCGTTCGGGTAGCCAGAGCAGGTTTTCAGCATGGTAATCGCGTTGAATTAGAACGCTGGTATCCGCAGCAGTAGTTTCAATCAGGGGCGTAAATTCCGAAATAAAACCGGCCTTGGCGCGCGGGTTTTCGCCAGCGATGGCGGGCAAATACCAATCATAGGGGAGGGCCGCCAAATCGGCCATTAAAGGCGGCGTGTAAGGGTCGATAGCATTAGGCAGCGTGTGGTGGTGAAGCGACACTAAAACATCTGTTGCGGTCTGATAAAGCGTTTGTTCGAGAGCGGGCTGTTTGATTACAACGCGGGCGAAAAGATCATCACCCAGATCTTCCAATATCAAAAAACCATGCTCAAGATCTTGGGCGAACAGGTGCGGCGCACTTAGTCCGGCGGTATTGAGATGGTTTGCAATCTGAACAAACGGGCGGACATCTTCGCCTTTTTCGGGCGGGGCATCCATGAAAATCGCAGTGCGTCCGGTGTTTTTGTCGTGCAGACGTTCGTAACGACGATTGGAGGCGTCCCCGGCGAGGGGCAGGCGATCGGCATCGGCCCATTCGGTGGTGGCCAGAAATTCACGGCAAAGCCGCGCGCGCTCAGACATTGGTGAAACCCTCTAAAACATTGTCCCAACGTGGTGCGCCCCAAGACATGGTTATTATACGGGTATCCAACGTGTCAGAGAGCGTATCGGGCAGCGAAAATTGTATTGTGAGAGCGGAATCCGGTATGAGACTGCCAAGGCGATCCGGCCATTCAACAAGGCAAATCGCATCGGAAAACGCATCTGTCAGGCCTAATTCAATCACCTCGTCAGGATGGGAAAGACGGTAAAGATCGGCATGCCAAAGGTCACCCAGGCGGGTTGGGTAGGTTTGAACCAAAGTGAATGTTGGCGATGGAATGTCTTCTGGTTCTTCAAGTAAAAACTGGATCAGGCAGCGCGCAAAATGGGTTTTTCCCGCACCAATGTCACCCTGCAATAACACCACGTCCCCGGGCGCAAGTCGCGGTGCGATAGTATGGGCGAATTTCCGGGTTTCCTCGGGAGAGGTCAGGGTAAGTTGAACAGTTTTTAACATACCACATCAATAACGTGCCCACACAGTCCTGCAAGTGGGATTAATCCGCGGGGCTTGTGATTTTGGCTGGTTGCGGCACAGAGATATCGCGAAATTTTATTGAGGTATTTCCACCTGAAAGCGGGGATATCTCGCATCTGTATGTTTTTCCGTCACGAAGGGTGACTTCGATTCTACGGCGCACGCGCTCTTCGTATTCAAGCGCATAATCGTTTAACTGCTTCCATTCTGACAGGTTTTCACAACCGTCACGCCATCGTTGGGCGACATCGGAAATTGTCATGGCGGCAAAGCTGCTATCGGGGTCAATGTCCCACAGTTTTTGAAAGGCGATATTGGATAAGGTTAATACGCCGGCTGCGGAAAAAACGGCAATCGCTTCTTCAATATCGTCAAGAACGGTTTGGCCGAGTTCGTGTTGGGCGCGAAACCTCTGGGCGAGAGAAATTTCCGCGCTGATATCTTCAAACAGGAAAGCAATGGCGCCGTCGGGATGGGGGCGCCCACTTACCCGGTAGGTTCAAGGGTCCAGGTTTCAAAATAACGCCCGTCGGTGGCAGCAGCAACAAGATCGGCGATTTGTTCGCGCCATGACGAATAATTTTTCGGCTCGGGCATCATTCTATTGTCGCGCAACCGATCGAAAAACGACAATAGATTGGGCCGGATACTTAGGGAAACTCTGAACAACATGGCTTTCGGCATGCGGAAGTTGTCGATTGCCGCTCGGGTTCACGGCACCAGCCGTTTTGCGGCCGCTTTCGCGACTGTTTTACCCCGCTCCCCTGATTTCAGGCAGACTCCGCCCTCA
>JAUZRV010000111.1 GCA_030950105.1 Rhodobacterales bacterium
ACTGCCGCATGACCTGCCGTCGTGCGCAACGCCGCGAACTGCGCCATGTACCCTTCGAGTTCCGCTTCTACTGCCGTGGCTATCAATTGTTGCGCCCCTGTTCTCAGCATTTGGGTCAGCGCGTCTGTAATCCCGTCTCGAAGGGCAAAATCAACAATGTTACTCGTTTCCATGGTGGTGTATCTTTCTTTGGTTGGGATGCTGTCGTTCAACAACAATTCAACCAGATACGCCGCCAACCTTCAAATCCCCGAAACACCAGATTCAGTCATAACTCTGTATAGCGGCGAAACCGTTGAAACC
Source organism: Rhodobacterales bacterium (assembly GCA_030950105.1). Classification (GTDB taxonomy): domain Bacteria; phylum Pseudomonadota; class Alphaproteobacteria; order Rhodobacterales; family Rhodobacteraceae; genus JAUZRV01. The sequence goes on from JAUZRV010000111.1 coordinate 304, forward strand.
GGTTCCATCGGGGATGTGTTTGACAAAATGCAGCACCCCTATACGCAGGCCTTGTTCCGCTCGATCCCCCTGCCCGGTGCCGATAAAAACACCCATCCCCTTGTGGCGATCCCCGGAAATTTTCCGCTGCCGCACGAGCGCCCCAACGGCTGTAACTTTGGCCCGCGCTGTGACTATTTCGAGGCCGGACGTTGCGACGCTGCCGACATTAAAATGTCCGAAATCATGGGCGATGATCGTCACGGAGCACGCTGTTTACGGTTTGCCGAAATTGACTGGGACGCACCCATAACCATAGGAGAACAAAAAGAAAAAGCGCCAATTGGCGAGGTGGTTCTCGAGATGAAGAACCTCAAGAAATACTATGAGGTCGCCGCCAGCGCCCTATTTGGCGGCGGCAATACCAAAGTCGTTAAAGCCAATGAAACCCTCACTTTTCAGGCCCGTGAATCCGAAACGCTGGCCATCGTTGGCGAATCCGGTTGCGGCAAATCCACCTTTGCCAAAGTGTTGATGGGTCTGGAAACCGCCACCGAAGGCGAGATCCTGCTTGATGGAAAAAACATCGAAATGGTGCCGATCGAAGATCGCGAAACCCAGACCATTGCCGACATTCAGATGGTGTTTCAAAATCCTTTTGATACCCTCAATCCGTCGATGACCATAGGCCGCCAAATCATCCGCGCGCTTGAAATATTCAAGATCGGCAAAGACGAAAATGCCCGTCGTGAACGTATGCTCAAACTACTTGATCTGGTCAAACTGCCGCGTGCATTCGCCGAACGTATGCCGCGCCAATTGTCGGGCGGTCAAAAGCAACGCGTTGGAATCGCTCGGGCTTTTGCAGGTGGCGCGCGTATTGTTGTCGCCGATGAACCGGTTTCGGCGCTTGATGTGTCGGTTCAGGCAGCGGTGACCGATCTGTTAATGGAAATTCAACGCGAAGAGAAGACAACACTCCTATTCATTAGCCATGATTTGTCGATTGTGCGCTACTTGTCGGATCGGGTGATGGTTATGTATTTGGGGCATGTTGTAGAATTGGGATCAACCGATCAGGTATTTTCACCACCCTACCACCCCTACACCGAGGCGCTGCTTTCTGCGGTGCCGATCGCCGATACTTCTATCGAGAAGAAGCATATCGTGCTTGAAGGCGATATCCCTTCCGCGATGAATCCACCTTCCGGTTGCCCGTTTCAAACCCGCTGTAACTGGAAATCGCAGGTTCCTGACGGGCTTTGTGATCGCGAAGTGCCGACAGAACAGGTGTTGGCGGATGGGCATCACATCAAATGCCATCTTGATGCCGCGACCCTTGCCACGATGGAACCGGTTATAAAAATAGCCGCAGAGTAAACCCGTCACCGAGGCCAGAAATTGCCTCGGTGAATTTTTACCTTGTTAGTTACAAACGCAACCACCACAAGATGTTT
>JAUZRV010000112.1 GCA_030950105.1 Rhodobacterales bacterium
CGCGGCATCAGCCGCCCGAACACCCCCAGATATCAACCTTCAACGCACACTCTAAACTCAGTTCAAAACGCCGCCGTCAACCCGGCCGATCCAGTGCGCCGGAAGGAAATACCCGGAGTCTGATGAATAATTCGGGCTAGGCGTCGATATCGACCCAGACCGGCACATGGTCCGATGGTTTTTCATGGCCGCGAATATCGGCGTCGATCTGACAATCGCGCAACAGATCGGCGCATTGCGGGGTCATCAGGAAGTGGTCAATGCGGATACCGTCATTGCGATTCCAGGCGCCTGCCTGATAATCCCAGAACGAATAATGGCCAGGACCGGCGGTTCGGGCGCGAAAGGCCTCGGTAAAGCCGAGGTTCAATATACGACGATAGGCGGCGCGTGATTCCGGGCGAAACAAAGCGTCTTCGCGCCATTTATCAGGGTGGGCGGCATCTTCGGCCTGCGGAATGATATTATAGTCGCCCGCCATCAAAGCCGGTTCTTCGCTATTGAGCAAATCTTTGGCGCGGTCCAGCAGGCGGTTCATCCAATCCAGTTTGTAATCATATTTTGGACCCGGCACCGGATTGCCGTTGGGCAAGTAGAGGCCACACAGGCGCACGGCAGTTTTGCCGATCACCGTCGCCTCTATCCAGCGGGCCTGTTCGTCCGGATCACCATTTGCCAAAGTGCCGGGCAATCCTAAGGTGACATCTTCTAGTGGCAGTTTTGAAAGAATGGCCACGCCATTGAATGATTTTTGACCTTGGGTATGAACCTGATACCCAAGGTCTTCGAAAACCTCGGCGGGGAAATTTTCATCAACCGATTTGATCTCCTGAAGCAATACCACGTCAGGTTGCGCCTGTTTCAACCAGTCCGGCAAAGCAATGAGACGCGCTTTGATCCCGTTGATATTGAATGTGGCAATTTTCATAATTTGGCCCCCGCTACACAAGTTATCGCGCAGTCACGCGGCGCTGACAAGGGGCAAGTTGAAGCCGTAGCAAGGGAAAAATCGTGGAGAGGAAAAGGCAAGTATTGGTCTAAATGCAGATAAGAATCGGGGTGAAATCGCCCTCTGATTCGGGGAGGAAATTCATGGCTTGGAATTTCTTAATGCACTTTTAACGTGTAGTTGGCCCGTGATGAGAAAAAAACCCAACTCGTAAAACAATTTAAAATCAAATAAATAAAAGCATTACTTAATGTTGAATTGCGCTCTTTTCACACGTTAAAATAGAAAAACTATTGGCAAAACACGTTTAGCGTGCAAGCGTTTTAGACATCGAAACACAACATCTGGGAGATGAAACAATGACTGCACTTCGCAAAGAAATCACAACCACTGTATCCACTCAAATCGTGGCAACACCTGCCGCCACAACCAACCTGCATAGCGGTGACGGTTGCGCTATGTTCTCGTCCGGTTCGGCCCCAATGATGACTTCACCTGACGCTCTTATGGGCGATGCGGTTGAAATGTTCTCGTCTGGTTCGGCTCCAGTTAGCGCCAGCAGCACAATGACCGGCGATGCCACTGAAATGTTTTCTTCCGGTTCGGCCCCTGCGACATCCAGCACCGTAACTACCGGCGAAGGTGTTGAAATGTTCTCGTCTGGTTCGGCCCCTGCAAGTTCTACCGATGCGGTGACTGGCGAAGGCGTTCACATGTTCTCGTCCGGTTCGTAAGCGTGAAAATTTGGAGACGGGGCGTCTGGCCCACCTGAAAAACAAACCTGAAAACAAGAGGTTACTATGTCTACAGTTGTGCAATTTAACGTCCCGTCCCAACAACAGTCACAGGGTGCGCGTCATAGCGCCCTGTTACACTCTTTTGCCGCGCATCGCAGATTTGGCGATGACGTGTTTTGGCTCAAGGAAAATGCCGAGCTGCTTAATATACTGGAATGCACCGGTGTCGCGCTTGAGGATGATGCTCTTGGTGCGCACGAGAGTTTCTATGACAATATAGAAAAACGCATGGGGTTTTTCCCACAATACTATAGGTTTTTGCTGTCCATATGTCTTGATCTCGAAGATTTGGGCATGGATGGCGGCAAGGGCGAAAAAATGGTCAATTGGGTGGCGGATCAAGGCATGGCCCAAAGTGAAATGTCGGATTTGCAACGCTTTGAAGCACGTCGTTTGATGCTACGTCGCGGGCGTGACCCATTGCCGGGTGATCTTGGGCTTGAGGATCGGATGCGGGGATTTTGCGAACGCTCGGTTGCCTTTGCGATGCCCAATAAAAAGGCGGCATATGAGCTTACCCATACGGTTTTTTACCTTAGTGAATACGGTCGTAAAGACCCTTTGTTGGGCGCAGATGCCAAGCAAAGCCTTGAAAATGCTGGAACTTTGGCGTTTCTTGATCAAAATGCCGATCTACTGGCCGAGGTCTGTGTTGCCATGCGGTATGCGGGATTTCCACCGGCAAAGATTTGGGAAAACTGGGTGCAACGTGAAACCCATCGCTTTGACGTCGAGATTGGCGATGCCAGCGCAGGCCACGATGATTACCATGAGTATTTTGTCAGCAATTGGTTGATGGCGTTGGCGGGTAATGATGTGTTTGCCAAACGATTTGCCCCGGAATCAATGCGATTTTATGCGCCGCAGGGGCGAATTGCACCGTTGCGGGAAATGTCGGAATGTATGTTCCGTCTTGATGATCAACGCAGCGATGATTGGGCGCGGATGCGCGGGCATGTGGTTGAAACCATGTCGCCCGAAGCAATGGACGTTTTGAATGATGCAGAGGCGGCGAGCAATAATTTCGACGCATTTTTTAGCGGATTTGCACGGGTTGGCATGGCAGCAGGGGCGGTATAATGGGCGCAATGGGCCGCAAAACAGCCCTGATTGGCGCCGGATTTGTGTTGATCTATACCGCGCTGATGTCATCGGCAGACGCGATAACAAAATTGTTGTCTGGCGGGTATGCGGCACCGCAACTCTATGTAATATCAGGAATAATAGTAGTTGCATTGAGTGTTGGTGCCGACCGGATCAAGGCAAAACCGTCTGGTAAAATGCCAACGACTTCGGTGCACGGGTTGGCCACAACATGCAAGAAGGCCATGGCGGTGCGTTCAATGATGACGGTTGTGGCGGCAACGTCGTTTTTCTATGCGTTTGCGTTGCTGCCATTCGCCGAAGTTTTCATATTCATCGGCATGGTGCCCATATTTGCAGGCCTGTTATCCGGGCCGATTTTGGGCGAGACGCTACGCACGCCTGCATGGGCGGCGCTTGCCGCCGGATTTATCGGGGTGATTTTCCTGTTTCCGGGGGGGGTATCTACGATCACTTTCGGCCACGGTATTGCGCTTTTGGCGAGCTTTTCCGGGACGCTATCGATGGTGATTGCCCGCTATATCGGACGGTTTGAAAGCAATGCGCTGGCGCAGGTCTTCTATCCGAATCTGGCGCTTGTTCTGGTGATGGCGCTGGCTTTGCCGTTTGTTTATACCCCGATGCCGCTGGCGGATATTGCCTGGGCGGCGGCCTATGCGGTGCTTTTGTTCGGGGCGCGTTGGTTGTTGGTGATCGCGCTGCGATTGTTGCCCGCCTATGCGGTGACGCCTTTAATGAACCTGCAATTTGTGTGGATGGTGATCCTTGGCGCGGTATTTTTTGGCGAGATTCCAGCCGCTAATATCTATCTCGGAGTGGTGATTGTAATGGGGTCCGGGCTTTATCTTGTCTATGAACAGTTCGCACCGCAAAAGCCGGTTCATCCCGTGTTTTTTACGCGCAGAGTTAAACCGTCCACACCTTAATGTGATGAGTTAAGGTAGAGCCCTACATCTTTGATTTACATGGAAAAAGACGTTCCGCACCCGCAAGAGCTTGAGGCGTTGGGATTGTTGATAACAAAGCGTGCGCCGATCAATTCATCGGTGAAATCAATCTCTGCATCGGCAAGGAATGGCAGGGAAACCGCGTCAACGACGACCTTCTGGCCCTGACCTTCGAGCACCAGATCATCGCCTGCGGGATCGTCGAGTTTGATTTCGTATTGGAAGCCGGAACAACCGCCGCCCTCTACGGCGACGCGCAGGGCCTGACCGTTTTCACCGGCCCCGATTTCGGCCAGCCGTGCAAAGGCACGTGTGGTGACTTTTGGGGGAAGTTGCATTGCGCGTCCTAACTGCTTTTTTCGTCTGTTCATATGCAATATAGGCTTGGGGAGGGCCGCCGGCAAGGCACACATGCGATCGGCAATAAGGGACAAATATTATGAAAGCAGTCTATGCGGTTGATCCAGTGCAGACCCGTGGCCGGTTGGTGCATGAGGAGGAAAGCGAATTTCGTTCACCTTTTCAACGGGATCGGGACCGGATTATTCATTCGAGCGCGTTTCGCCGCCTCAAGCACAAGACACAAGTTTTTGTCGAACACGAGGGTGATTATTTTCGCACGCGTCTTACCCATTCTATTGAAGTGGCGCAGGTGGCGCGCACGATTTCGGGGGCTTTGGGGTTGAATGGTGAGCTGACCGAGGCGGTGGCCCTGGCGCATGATCTTGGCCATACGCCGTTCGGGCACACCGGCGAGGATGCGTTGGACGCGTTGATGACGCCCTATGGCGGGTTTGATCACAACGCCCAAGCGGTGAAAATCGTGACTTCGTTGGAACGTCATTATGCCGATTTTGACGGGCTAAATCTGACTTGGGACACGCTTGAGGGGCTTGCCAAGCATAACGGGCCGGTTTTGGGTGCGCTTCCCGATGCGTTGGCCGTGTATAATGCACGCCATGATTTGGAACTGCACACCCACGCGAGTGCCGAGGCGCAGGTGGCGGCATTGGCCGATGATATTGCCTATAACAATCACGATTTGCACGACGGGTTGCGGGCAGGATTGTTTGAAGAAAGTGATATTGCCGATTTGCCGCTTCTGGGCACGGCGTATCGCATCGTGGATCGCAAATACCCCGGTCTTGACGGGTATCGTCGGCGTCACGAGACATTGCGGCGGGTGTTCGGCGTGATGGTATCGGATGTGATTGATACTTCGCGCCAACTGTTGGGGCAATCAAACGCGCAAAATGTGGATGATATCCGCAATTTAGGCCGCCCGGTGGTGCAATTTTCACCGCGTATGTGGCAAGATTTGCGCGCTATTCGCGAATTTCTGTTCACGCGGATGTATCGCGCGCCGAGCGTGATGGACAAACGCGCCGAAGTGACGGTTGTGGTTGAGGAATTGTTCCCGCTGTTTTTGGCCGAACCGAAACATTTGCCACAAGAGTGGCATGTCGAGATCGCCGCCGCCAAAGATCGGGCCGCATTGGCGCGCATTGTTTGTGATTATATCGCCGGAATGACCGACCGATTTGCAATTCAGGAACATGAACGGCTTTTGGGAAAGTAGCAGACCTTAAATCAAGCACAGAATGTTGACGGGCGCGCGCACCGTGCTACACGGTGCTACACCGCGCTAAGCCCTTAAGGAAATCAGATGAACCGTTTTAGTGAAATTCGCGCAGTTGTCCTGCAAAATCTCGAAGAAATGCAGGCCGCCGGGGAAATTCCAGCCGATCTTGATTTCGCCAATGTTGCGGTAGAACCGCCGCGCGATGCCGCCCATGGCGATATGGCGACCAATGCCGCGATGGTATTGGCCAAACCGGCAAAAATGAAGCCGCGCAACATCGCCGAAGCGCTTGCCAAACGGTTGCTGGCGGATGCCCGTATTGTGGCCGCAGATGTGGCGGGACCGGGGTTTTTGAACCTGCGGCTCGGGGCGGATTTCTGGCAAGAGGTGGTAGGCGAGGTCCTGACCAAGGGCAGTAATTTTGGCCGGTCCGATATGGGGCAGGGCAAGCGGGTCAACGTAGAGTTTGTGAGCGCCAACCCGACTGGACCGTTGCATGTGGGGCACACACGGGGCGCGGTGTTTGGCGATGCCTTGGCCAGTCTTCTGGATTTTAACGGCTACGACGTGACGCGCGAATATTACATTAATGATGGCGGCGCGCAGGTCGATGTTTTGGCGCGCTCGGTCTATTTGCGCTATCTTGAGGCGCATGGGGCGAAGGTCGCGTTTCCCGACGGCACCTATCCCGGCGATTACCTGATCAAAGTCGGGCAGGCCTTGGCCGAAAAGGTTGGCAAAGATTACGTGGATCAGCCGGAAACCGTTTGGTTGGCCGATGTGCGGCTGTTTTCGATCGATGCGATGATGGATTTGATCCGGGCCGATCTCAAATCTCTAGGCGTTGAAATGGACGTGTTTTATAGCGAAAAATCGCTCTATGGCACGGGGAAAATCGAGGCGGCGCTTGAGCTTCTGGATGGGAAGGGATTGATTTACGAAGGTAAACTTGATCCGCCCAAGGGCAAATTGCCGGAGGATTGGGAAGCGCGCGAACAAACCCTGTTCCGGTCCACCGAACATGGCGATGATGTGGATCGGCCGGTAAAGAAATCGGATGGCGCGTGGACCTATTTTGCCCCTGATATTGCCTATCATTATGACAAGATCGAACGCGGTTTTGATATGTTGATTGATGTTCTGGGGGCCGATCACGGCGGGTATGTCAAACGGATGAAGGCGGCGGTATCGGCGTTGAGCGATGGCAAAGTGCCGCTTGACATCAAGCTGGCGCAGTTGGTGCGGCTTTATAAGGATGGGCAGCCGTTCAAAATGTCGAAACGGGCCGGCACATTTATTGAATTGCGCGATGTTGTGGATCGTGTGGGGCGCGATGTGACGCGGTTTGTTATGTTAACGCGTAAAAACGATGCGCCGCTTGATTTTGATTTTGACAAGGTGACCGAGCAATCCAAAGATAATCCGGTGTTTTATGTGCAATACGCCCACGCGCGGATTATGTCTGCGATGCGCAAGGCCGATGAGGCCGGGATAGATATCAAGGATGCCACATTGTTGGCGGCGGATCTGGGCAAGCTGGATCATGTGGCCGAATTGGCGTTGATCAAGAAGCTGGCAGAATGGCCGCGTCTGGTCGAGATTGCCGGACGCACGAATGAACCGCATCGGGTGGCGTTTTATCTGTTTGATTTGGCGAGCGACCTACATTCGCTGTATCATATGGGCAAGGAAAACTCGGCACTTCGGTTCGTGCAAGAGGATGATATTGCCACGAGCACTGCAAAAATTGCGTTGGCACGTGCCGTGGGCGTTGTTATTTCCGCAGGTCTTGGTATTCTAGGGGTAAATCCGGCGCAAGAGATGCGGTAAAAACCGTGCGACCCGTCGGCTGAGGCAGTTTTATAGACCTATCAACGGCGCGGGGTTCCCGTGATTGTTGGGGCAGCGAGGCAGGCATGGCGGAAATACCATTTGACGGGCGCATGAGCGCACAACCCAAAGACGCACAGCAAAGCAACCTATTTGCAAACGGGCGTGCCAAAGTGGGCGCGGCAAAGGCATCGGCGGGAACCGTGGCCAATTGGGCCGGTGCGGCGGTGTCAATCGGGCTTGTCATCGGGATCGGGATTTGGGGATATAAATTGCTGGCGCGTGATGTCAGCGGCGTGCCTGTGGTGCGCGCGGCCCAAGGTCCGATGCGTATTCAACCCGAAGATCGCGGTGGTAGCCAGGCCGACAATCAAGGGTTGGCGGTCAATTCCGTTGCCGCCGAAGGGATGGCCGAGGCCCCTGCGGACAGGTTGGTATTGGCGCCACGGCCGGTGCAATTGAATGATGCCGATCAACCGTTTCCGGTTTTGGCCAGCCTTTCAAACCAGGATACAGAGGCGGCAGTAGCGCAAGAAACCGAGCAAGGTGATGCGCCCCAAGCGGTTGCAACCCCTCAAATGGCGTCGATTCAGGCCTTGGCCGAGCAATTGGCAACCGGCGCAAGCACCTTGGGCGCGCAAAGTGAAAACACCTATGTTTCCCAATCCCAAAGCGCCGAGACAGGTGCCGCTACAGTGGAAATCGCCGCCGTGGCGGTTCCTGAATTGGCCAAAGGCACACAGTCGGCGCCGTCGGCACAGGTGTTGGGCGGCTTGCAACGATCGTTGCGCCCGCAATTGCGGCCCGCGAGTTTGCGCACGAATGTTGTGGCTGTTGCGCCGACCAATGGCGGAACTGTGATAGCGGAGATTGACCCCGAAACAATACCGGCAGGCACCCGACTTGTGCAACTTGGTGCATTTGACAGTGCCGAGGTGGCGAAATCGGAATGGGCCAAACTCGACGCGCGGTTTGGCACCTATCTTGAAGGGAAATCACGCGTTATCCAGCGCGCGCAAAGCGGCGGGCGCACGTTTTACCGGCTGCGCGCGATGGGATTTGAAGATATTGCATCGGCGCGGCGGTTTTGTTCTGCACTGGCGGCAGAACGTGCCGATTGTATTCCGGTTGTAACGCGTTGAATAAAATAGATAAACGTTCTGATAAACGGTTCGGCGCGACCATTTTGGATGCCGAGGGGACGCGCCTGACTATTGCGGAAAAAACGTTTTTTCGTGAGGCGGATCCGTTCGGGTTTATCCTGTTTGCCCGCAATATTGAGACGCCTGATCAGGTGCGCGCATTGTGTGATGATATGCGCAACGCGGTGGGGCGGGATGCGCCGATTACCATTGATCAGGAAGGTGGCCGCGTGCAGAGATTACGCGCCCCGCAATGGCGGGAATGGGCGACACCGCTTGAATTTGTGACCCGAAACGGACGTCACGCAGAACGGGCCATGTATCTGCGATATCGGATTATCGCGGACGAATTGCGCGGCATCGGGATTGATAGCAATTGTGCCCCGATGGTGGATATTGCCGAAGATTCGACGCACGGGTTTTTGAAAAACCGCTGTTACGGGTTTTCGGCCGAAACGGTGGCGCGATTGGGGCGCAGTGCCGCGCAAGGGTTGCTGGACGGCGGAGTTTTGCCGATCGTGAAACACATTCCCGGCCATGGTCGGGCGGTGGTTGATAGCCACCTTGGTTTACCGCGTGTGTCGGCCTCTCTTGATCACCTCACGACCCATGATTTTGCACCGTTTCGTGCGCTTAACGATCTGCCGATGGGAATGACGGCGCATTTGGTGTATTGCGATGTGGATGAATTGCCGGCCACGCTTTCGCCAAAGGTGATGCGACTGGTGCGCGATGACATCGGATTTGACGGGTTGATTATGACCGACGACATTTCGATGAAGGCGCTGTCAGGGTCTTTGGCGGATCTAAGCGCGGCGTCGCGTGCGGCGGGATGTGATGTGGTTTTGTTTTGCAACGGCACATTGGCGGAAAAACGCGAGGTGGCCGAAGCCGCCGGGATGATGGATGACGCGGGGCAACGGCGCGCCCAAGCGGCACTTGCGGCCCGCATATCCCCTGTTCCGGTTGACATTGCAGCGCTTGAGAGAGAGCTTGGGGCCTTACAAAACGGGCGCATGTAATGACGGAAAGCATTTTCGAAGAAGATAAAAGTCCGGCCACGGGCCAGAGTGTCGCCGAAAGAATGGCGGCCGAAGCGTTGATTGTGGACGTGGACGGCTTCGAAGGTCCGCTCGATTTGCTGCTCACGCTGTCGCGAACGCAAAAGGTCGATTTACGCAAAATATCGGTGCTGGAATTGGCCAAACAATACCTTGCGTTTGTGGAGCAGGCCAAAAAATTACGCCTTGAACTTGCCGCTGACTATCTGGTGATGGCGGCGTGGCTGGCATTTTTGAAGTCACGCCTTTTGTTGCCCCCCGACCCAACCGAGGAGGGGCCAAGTGGCGCGGAAATGGCGGCGCATCTGGCGTTTCAACTTGAGCGGCTGTCTGCCATGCGTGATGCGGCGGCACGCCTTATGGCGCGCGATCGTTTGGGGCGGGATTTTTTCGCGCGCGGGATTCCGGAAGGGGTGGAGCGCACGCGGCGAGTGAGTTACAGCGCCAATCTTCTTGACCTGATGCAGGCCTATGCGCGGCTGCGCACCCGCGACGAATTCCGCCCGTTTGTGATGGACCGAAAATCTGTGTTCACACTTGAGCAGGCGTTGGAACGGATGCGCGGGTTGATCGGGTTTGCCGGTGGTTGGGTTGATATTTCAAGCTATCTCCCCGAAGGGTGGGACGGCGATCCGGAGCGGCGCAGATCGGCAACTGCATCGACTTTTGCCGCCTCTCTCGAACTTGCCAAAGAAGGCAAAGTCGAGCTTCGCCAAGCCGAACATTATGCCAAAATTGAGCTTCGGAAGCGAGATGAAGATAATGGGTGAAAGTATTGTAAAAAAAGAAGAAAGCCTATTTGAAGCACCGCCAATTTCGGAGCAGGAGCGGATGATAGAAGCCATCCTTTTTGCCAGCGCCGAGCCGGTTAGCATCAAGGATATGAATGCTCGTATGCCACATGGGTGCGATGCCGCGGAGGCACTGGTTTATTTGCGAAAACGTTATGTGGGGCGCGGTGTTGATGTGATGAAAGTGGGCGACGCATGGGTGATCTGCACGGCGCCGGACCTTGGGTTTTTGATGCAGCGCGAGACCGTGGAAACCCGTAAATTAAGCCGCGCGGCAATCGAAACATTGGCGATTATAGCCTATCATCAGCCGGTGACGCGCGCCGAAATCGAAGAAATTCGCGGTGTCGGGGTCAGTCGTGGCACGGTTGATCAACTTCTTGAAATGGAATGGATACGGTTCGGGCGGCGCAAAATGACGCCGGGAAGGCCGGTGACATTTGTGGTTACGGAAGCATTCTTAGGGCATTTTGGTCTTGAAACGGCGCGCGATTTACCGGGGCTGAAAGAGCTGCGGGCGGCCGGTCTTTTGGAAAACCGCGCGCCTTCGGGAAGCTTGCCTTTGAATGTGGATAAAAGCGATGATGAAGACAGCGTTGAGGGGCAAACAGAGTTGTTTGAGGACTAAAGCCCCGCGCCTTAAACCTCTGTTCAAGTTTCTGGCGAGACGCATTAGATCAAACGAAAATCACGCGTGCCCTAAAAAACTCACAATTTTATGCTATGTATACAGGTAACAAGGCAGGAGGACGCCATGAATGTTAATCAGATCGTCAATATGATTTTGCGCGTGGTTATGCGCAAGTTGGTGACCAAAGGGGTAAATGCCGGTATTGACCGGATGTCCAGCGGTGGAAAATCCGGTGGTGACATGACCCAAGCGGAGCGCCGAGAAGCGCGGAAAAACAAAAAAGCAGTGCGGCAAGCACGGCAAGCGGCGCGGATGACGCGGCGTATTGGTAAGTTATAATCGTTATATCACAATGCCTTAGGGTGTTCTAAAGTGCTTTGAAAGTTTGAGGCCCTGACCTTGGTAGTTTGAAGAAATGTCCGCGCCGTAAATTTTGGTCGGTTTCGCGGTCATACGTTCGTATACGAGGCGGCCGACGATTTGCCCATGTTCAAGCACGAACGGCGCTTCGTGGCAGCGGACCTCGAGAACACCGCGTGAACCGGCCCCACCGGCGGCTGCATAGCCGAATCCGGGATCGAAAAAACCGGCGTAATGCACGCGAAATTCACCAACCATAGCCACATATGGCGCCATTTCTGCCGCGTGATCAGGGGGAATTGCGATGGATTCGCGGCTTACCAGAATATAAAAAGCCCCCGGATCGAGGATAATCCAGCCGGCATCGGTGCGAATTTCTTCCCAGTAATCTGCCGGATTATAATGTGCCAGCTTTCCGAGGTCGATGACGCCGGTGTGGGGGTTGGCGCGATAGCCGACGAGGTCGCCGGTCTCTGGGCGCAGGTCCACCGAAAAGCCGAGACCGTCTGAAATTTCTGCTTTGCCGTTCACGATGGGGGACCTTTTGTGCAAGGCGCGCAAGGCGTCATCGTCGATGATGGTTTTGCCGCTGCGAAAAATGATTTGGTTGAGCATTTGCCCGGGCTTCGCGACCACCGAAAACGAGCTTGGGCAAATTTCCACATAAAGCGGGCCGGTGTAGCCGTCGGGGATGCGATCAAATTCAACGCCGTTATCGGTGATGATGCGGGTCAGTAAATCAAGCCGGCCAATCGAGGACTTTGCGCTTGCGGCGGCTGTCATACCTTTGGGTAGGGACAGCCGTTCCATTAACGGAATGACGTAAACGCAGCCTTTTTCGAGAACAGCACCGCCATCAAGGTCGATTTCGTGCATTTTGAAGTCTTCGAGGCGCTGTTTTACGGTTCGGGCACGGCCTGCCAGAAACGAGGCGCGCACGCGATAGGCCACGGTGCCTAGCCGCAAATCAAGCGATGCAGGTTGAATTTGCTGCGGGAGAATTTCGGTTTGAGCCGAGATTGACCCGTTTGCGATCAAGCCTTGAATAGCATGATCCGGAAGAACACCAGAGAGAGTCACCGTTGCGCTCCAATACGAAAAAAGAGAGTGAAAACAATACGGTCAGCGCGTGACCTGTGCGCTTTTCGGCGCGCTATCCGGTGGGGGGGGGTGAGTGGAAATGGTCGGGCTAGCAGGACTCGAACCTGCGACCTTCCGTCCCCCAGACGGACGCGCTACCAGACTGCGCCATAGCCCGACGATTGAGGTTTCATATCGGTTTTGAGCGCCAAGGCAAGAGGAAAGTCGGAGATTTCCAAATATTCGCACTGTTGGGGCGTTGGTCATGGATTGGGGGTATAAAGCGCACAAGCATGGGAAAAGCGCTGCGCTAAATCGGTTGTTACACATCACCGTGTTAATCTTTGCGCTGTGCCAGCATCTTGGCTTGCAGGGTCTGGAGGCGATCTAGTAGCGGCGCCAGTTGCGCGGCTTGCGCGGAATCGAACCGATCTGTTTTACGGGCCAAAGCCCCCAAAATATGCAGCGTTGATGGGGCAATTGGAACGCCGCCTTCCATGTTGTCGGAAGGATCATCGGGCACTGATACAATATTTGGGCGCGGCGCAGGAGGGGCCGCGGTCTCGGGCGTTTCGCTAGGCGTCGGTTCGGGGGCTGTGCCGGTTGCGAGGTCTGGAACATCCTTGTTCGGGACCTCTACTGACGGTGTATCCTGCGGTATCGCAGGCATATGCGGTTTTTCTTCGGGAGCAGCGTTTTCTGATGGCGAGGCGCGACGTTGGAATAACGGCGCATCCGCTGCGTCAGACGCTATGGCTTCGGTGGTTTTTGTGGTTTGCGAACCTGAATCGACGATTGGTTCGAGGCTGGAATCGGGTAGGGTTTCGGTCGCAGGTTGTGGGGCCGAAAACGACTCTGTGGAAGGCATGTCTTCGGCATCGACCGAAGGCACCGTATCTTGAGCGCTTTGTTCAAGCGCGGCGTGGTCGGATGTCATTGGCGTCGCGGTTTGTTCAGCAGTGTCGGCCTCAAACAGAGAGGATTGAGATTGCGAATCCTCTAAGGATCCAAGGATTGCATCGCCGGCAGGGGGCGTTGATTGGGCGGCATTTTGAAAATCCGGAGTGGAAACCGTGGGCAGATCAGCCGGATCGGGGGCGGCGACAGGATCAGCCGTTGCAAGCGCACCTGTTTCTGCCGGTGTGGTAATTTCCGGAGCGGGTTCAACGGGGCCAAGCGCGCCTTCCAGATCGCCACTATCGGGTGTCGCGGAATCGACTTCAGCCGTGTTTTGCACCGCAGTTTGATCATTCTGCGTCGGGGTTTCGTCGCGCTGAAACCGAAGCACATTTGCCTCGGGTTCGTCTTGTTCGGCGGGCACTTCTATGGTGACATTTTCCAAGTCCGGTTCATCACTAGGCGTCGCAACGACGGTGTCGACCTCAAAGGAGTCGTCGTCCTCTTCGACAGGTATAGAAAGTGCGGCAACGTGTTTAACGCCTTGTTCGCGTAGGATTTTTTGCGCACCTTTGATGGTAAGGCCATCGTCATGCAGCAGTTTTTTGATACCACCCACCAACATCATATCGGCGGGGCGGTAATAGCGTCGCCCACCGGCCCGTTTGACCGGCTTTATCTGGCTAAACTTGCTTTCCCAAAATCGCAGAACATGGGCCGGTGTATCGAGCCAGTCGGCCACTTCCGAAATGGTTCTAAATGCGTCTGCGGATTTGGACATTACGCGCGATTCCTAGCGCTTGTTACCGGCAACAACCCGGTCTTTCATCTGGTGGGACGGGCGAAACGTCAAAACGCGGCGCGGATTGATCGGCACTTCTTCGCCGGTTTTGGGGTTGCGGCCAACACGTGCGGCCTTGTCGCGCACTGAAAATGTGCCGAAAGAGGAAATTTTGACTTGTTCGCCTTCCACCAATGCGTCGGACATATGGGCCAGAACGCTTTCGACCAATTGCGATGAATCATTACGCGAAAGTCCGACCTCGCGAAATACCGCTTCGCTAAGGTCCATGCGCGTCAATGTCTTTTCACTCATATTCTTCCCCCCCAAGGCGCCTTTGCGGCGTCATTACAAATATTCCATCCAACCATAGGGGGTATGGAATTTACGAGTCAATATCAACGACTTGGATCAAGGCGTTTATGTTGCGGGAAATGGATGTTTTTTAGGTTTCGGCGGGAAACAGCGCGTTTACCAGCGGATAACCACCGCGCCCCAGGCCAAACCGCCACCAATTGCCTCGGTGACCAACAATTCGCCACGCTTGATCTGACCGCGTTCGACGGCGATCGACAGGGCGAGGGGAATCGAGGCGGCAGAGGTATTGCCATGGTCCTGCACGGTGACAATGACATGATCCATCGACACATTCATCTTTTTTGCGGTGCCTTTGATGATGCGAATATTGGCCTGATGTGGCACGATCCAGTCAACATCATCATCCGTCAGGCCCGCCTTGGCCAGGGCGGTTTCCGCGGTCGCGACCAGTTTTTCGATGGCGTGGCGGAACAATTGGTTGCCCATCATGCGCAATTTTCCCGAAGTGCCAGTGGTCGACACACCACCATCCACATAGAGCATATCGCGGTATTTTCCGTCGGAATTGAGGTCCACCGCCAATATACCACGGTCTTGCGGGGTGCCTTTGCCGGTTTGCGCCTCGAGAATCAGCGCGCCGGCCCCGTCGCCAAACAGCACGCAGGTGCTGCGATCGGTCCAGTCCATGATCCGGCTAAAGGTTTCGGCACCGATCACCAGCACGCGATTGACCTGACCCGAAATAATCAGGGCGTTGGCATTGGTGAGGGCATAGATAAAACCGGCGCAAACCGCCTGAACGTCAAACCCGAAACCGCCCTGCATGCCCAATTTGTGCTGCACCATGGTGGCAACCGAAGGGAAGGTGAGGTCGGGGGTCGAGGTGGCAACGATGATGGTGTCGATATCGTTGATATCAAGGCCGGCATCGGCAAGAGCGGCGCGGGCGGCATAGGTCGCAAGATCCGATGTGGTTTCACCGTCGGCCGCAAAATGACGGCGCTCAATCCCCGAACGGGTGCGAATCCATTCGTCGCTGGTATCCAGGGTGGCTTCAAATTCACTATTGGGAACAACGCGTTCGGGTAGGTAGTGACCTATACCAACAGCGACGGCGCGTATTGTCATGACGTGTCTTTCAAAGGATTCTTGGTGGCCACATCATCGGGCGTTGGTGCGACAGACGCAACCCGCGCCGCCAGTTTTTGTGTAAAACCGGTATCCGCCAGTTGAAAGGCCAGACTAACAGCCGCCGCAATGCCGGTCGCATCGGCGGACCCGTGGGATTTAACCACAGTGCCATTAAGGCCGAGAAACACGCCGCCATTGACCCGACGCGGATCAATCCGCCGTTTGAGACGTTGCAACGATGAATAGGCAAGCAAGGACGCAATCCGCGACATTGGCGTATGTTTAAACGCCTGACGCAGCAAATCGCCAATCAGGCTCGCGGTGCCTTCGCCGGTTTTAAGGGCCACATTGCCGGTAAACCCGTCAGTGACGATGACATCGGCGGCATTACCGGGGATATCGCCACCTTCGACAAAGCCGACAAAATCGAAATTCGCCGATTCGGCACGCTCGGCGATCATGTCATGGGCGGTCTTGAGTTCGGAACGCCCCTTGTTTTCTTCGGTGCCAACATTGAGCAACCCGATGCGCGGGCGCGGCAGATTAAGGCCATTGCGGGCATAAGAGGCGCCCATCAAGGCGTATTGCAGCAGGTCGGTTTCATCGGCGCGGATATCGGCGCCAACATCAAGCATCACGTTAAAGCCATTGGGGCTTCTGGAGGGCCAGAGAATCGCAATGGCGGGGCGCTTGATACCGGGAAGTTTGCGTAGGCGGATCATGGAAATCGCCATCAAAGCGCCGGTATTGCCACAGGACACGCAAACGGTAGCCGTGCCATCACGCACCGATTCAACCGCCGACCACATTGAGGTGCCCTTGCCTTTGCGCATCACTTGCGAGGGTTTGTCTTCCATCGACACAACACCATCGGCGTTGCAGATTTCAACCCGCCCGACAAGATTTTTACGTTTCTTAACAAGACGTTCGAGTTCACGACTTGGGCCATGCAAGATAAACCCGATATCGGGAATTTCCCTGGCCGAACGCGAAATACCGGCGACAACAGCCGCCGGTCCATGGTCGCCGCCCATGGCGTCAACCGATATAATTATGCGCCCGGTGCTTTTGCCGGAAATCGTCGGGGTCTGTTCTGTTGGTTCACTCACGGGAACAATCTATTGGACAATGACCCGGCCGATTAAGCCGCGTCTTCGTCCAGATCGATGTCGTCGACCATGGCGATAACTTCGCGCTCGGCGTAGTGACCGCAGGACGGGCAAACGTGATGCGGGCGTTGCAATTCACCACAATTGGAACATTCGTTCGGGTTTGCCGCAACCAGTGCGTCATGTGCGCGACGGTTATTGCGGCGCGATTTGGATACTTTGTTCTGCTGGACAGCCATGTCACAACCTTTATTCTTATAGGGCACGCGGCCCTGTTACACGGGTTTTGGTGGCTCATATGCGCTTGTGCGCCATGTGTCCAACCTTAATTTCGAGGAAGGGGCGAAAATACTGCGAAATGACGGTTTTGCAAGGGGTAATATTCGGGCATTTTGCGGGTTTATTCGGCATCTTTGGGTGTTTCTTCCAAGGTGCCCCCCGGATTTTCAATCTCTCCGTTATTGGCCGGTTCTTTTAACGAATCGCGCAAACCTGCCAAAGCGGCAAACGGCAAGGCGTCGCTGTCACGCATCGGAACCTTGCCGGGTTCGGTGAATTGTGCGTTTTTCAGGTCGGCGTTGGCGCTTCTGGGATAGGCGGGCAGGGCAAGGGCTAGGGCCTCGCGCAGGATCATTTCGAGATCAATCACTGTGCCGAGGGGTTCGATGGTTTCATCGTCGGGCATTTCAACTTCTTCACCAAGTTCGGCGTCGGTTTCGATATCGGGCATTTGAGCGAGAAACTGCCGGGTGACAGGGGTATCAATGCGGGTGGTCACGGTTTCGAGGGTAATCACGCAGGGTTGCCCCACCGTGGCCCCGAGTTTTGCCGAGAGTTTCCAGTCGGTTTTACCGGATGCCGCAATTGTGCCGCTAAAACTTAGCTTGCGAAGGTGGCTTAGATCCAGGTCATTTGCGATTTGTTTGATTTGATCGGGGGTAAACTCTAGGGCAAAGGGATTGGCTTTGCGTTGTGAAAGTGCGCTAATGCGCAAGATATTGGCGGATTTAGAAGTGTTTGACATGGGTTTGCACGCTTTCCATTCTTGAAACGGGGGCATTTCTTTTGTAAGCGGGATAAAAGGCACCAAGTGCCAAAGCAAGAGGGCAGTCATGTTCGGCAGTAAAATCATAATTCGCACGGCGCTTGTCGCTGTTCTGGTCGTTGGCGTTGCGGGGTGCACGGCGACGTATCGCGATCACGGCTATGTGCCCACCGAAGACGAGGTAAGCGAGATCATTGTTGGCGTGGATACCCGCGCCAGTGTTGAGACAGCCATTGGTATTCCGGGAATAACCGGGGTGCTGGACGAAGGCGGGCTTTATTACGTTCAAAGCCGGGTCAAACAATTCGCCTTTTACAAACCCGAAGTTGTTGAACGCGAAGTTTTGGCGATCAGTTTCAACCAAGCCCAAGTTGTGAGCAACATTGAGCGGTTTTCCCTTGCCGATGGGCAGATTGTCCCGTTGTCGCGTCGGGTA
The DNA here is from genome assembly GCA_030950105.1 of Rhodobacterales bacterium. Taxonomy (GTDB): domain Bacteria; phylum Pseudomonadota; class Alphaproteobacteria; order Rhodobacterales; family Rhodobacteraceae; genus JAUZRV01. Next base: position 17,992 of record JAUZRV010000112.1, read on the forward strand.
ACAAGTTCTTCGGTGCTTAACAACGGGTTCTTGCGTCAGCTATTGGGCAACCTTGGCCGCTTTACGGCGGGTGATTTCCTGCAATAGGGGTGTGGTGCAGGGGTAGGGCGCCCTTTACGCCGCGACATGGATGGGCCGGAAAGGCGCAAATTGCATCAGAATAACCAGCGGTATCAGGTGCGTTTTTCTCGTGATCCAGTGGATATCGCGGCGGCGCAAGCGTTGCGGCAACGGGCGTTTTTTGGCGCTGATGTCATGCTCGATCAGGACCGTTTTGACGAGAAATGCCTGCATGTTCTGGTTGAGGACCGTCATAGCGGCGCATTGGTGTGTTGCTTTCGCCTGCTGGTGCTCGCGGGTGGGCGCGATATCGAACAGAGTTATAGCGCCCAGTTTTACGATCTGTCAGCATTGTATGGCTTTGACGGCGGGTTGCTCGAAATGGGGCGATTTTGCATTGATCCGGCGTATAATGATACCGATATTGTCCGCGCGGCATGGGTGGAATTGACCCGCTATGTTGATGAAAATCATATTAAAATGATTTTCGGGTGCTCAAGTTTTTCAGGCACTGATTCAGCGGCCTATGGACATGCATTTGCAACATTAATGCGGCGGCATTTGGCGCCGGTGCGCTGGCGTGTGGGCATAAAGGCGGCAGATGTGGTGCGGTTTGTCTCTGGCGCGACGGCCACACCGGACCCTTATAAGGCAAAGGCCGAAATGCCGCCATTGCTGCGCAGTTATTTGCAAATGGGCGGCTGGGTGAGCGATCACGCGGTGATTGATCGCGCAATGAACACATTGCATGTTTTTACCGGTCTCGAAATTTCCGCCATTCCGGCGGCGCGCAAGCGGATATTGCGGGCGATGCTGTCGTCATCTGGTTGACCTCGCGCAATCGGACGGATAGGCGGCACCTATGGCACGTATTCCCCTTCTTCAACTCTCCGGCATTTCCCTGACTTTCGGCGGCGACCCGGTTTTTTCCGACCTTTCTATGGTGGTGCAACCCGGTGATCGTGTGGCCCTTGTCGGGCGCAATGGATCGGGCAAATCCACCTTGATGAAAGTCATGGCCAATCTGGTCGAGGCCGACAAGGGCAGCCGTGTTGTGCCCAGTGGCACCAGCGTCGGGTATATGGATCAGGACCCTGATTTGGCGGGCTATGCCACGCTGGGTGATTTTGCCACCAGCGGGTTGGAACCGGGCGAAATGTATCGCGTTGAACGCGCTGGCGAGGGGCTCAAGTTTGATCCCGCACGGGCGGTATCTACCGCTTCGGGTGGCGAACGGCGGCGCGCGGCCTTGGCCAAATTGATGGGCGAAGCGCCGGATTTGATGTTGCTGGACGAGCCGACCAACCATCTTGATATTGAAGCGATTGCGTGGCTTGAGGCCGAACTTGGCCGCACCCGCGCCGCGTTTGTATTGATCAGCCACGACAGGGCGTTTTTGCGCGCCTTGACCCGGGCAACCCTGTGGATTGATCGTGGTGCGGTGCGGCGGCAGGAAAAAGGGTTTGAGGCGTTTGAAGCGTGGCGTGACAAGACCTGGGAAGAAGAAGACCAGCAGCGCCATAAATTGAACCGAAAAATCAAATCCGAGGCCCGTTGGGCGGTGGAAGGCATCAGCGCACGGCGCAAACGCAACCAGGGCCGGGTGCGGGCATTACAGGATTTACGCGCTGAACGGTCGTCGCAAATCAAACGTCAAGGCACCGCCGGAATGGCGTTTGATTCGGGGCAGAAATCCGGCAAGAAGGTTTCGGAAGCTGACAATATATCAATGTCTTATGATGGGAAGCTCATCTTAAAAGACTTCTCGATCAACATTCAACGCGGCGACCGTGTTGCCTTTGTTGGTCCCAACGGTGTCGGCAAAACCACATTGTTGAAATTACTGATGGGCGAGATAGAACCCGATAGCGGCACGGTCAAACTTGGCACCAATCTTGTGCCGGCGATTTTTGATCAGGCGCGCAGCAAACTTGACCCCAACATCAGCCTTTGGGAGAGCCTGACCGGCGATCCCGAAATGGCGGTGTCGGGCAAGGCCGATCAAATCATGGTGCGCGGATTTCCCAAACATGTGGTGGGCTATCTCAAGGATTTTCTATTCGACGAGGGGCAGGCGCGCGCGCCGGTGCGGTCCTTGTCAGGCGGGGAAAAGGCGCGGTTGTTGTTGGCTAAATTGATGGCTCGCGAAAGCAATCTTTTGGTGCTGGATGAACCGACCAATGATCTTGATGTTGAAACCCTCGATCTATTGCAGGAACTGCTGGATAATTATGACGGCACGGTTCTGTTGGTAAGCCACGACCGTGATTTTCTTGATCGGGTCGCGAGCCAAACCGTGGCCATGGAAGGCAATGGATCAGTGACCGTATATGCCGGTGGCTGGAGCGATTACCTTAGCCAGAGGGCGGCGATGGGAGATGAACCGGAATATATAAAAAACTCTGGTAAATCATCTGGTAAGAAGGCGAAGTTAAAGCAGGAAAAGTCAGAAATAGGCCTGTCATTCACCCAAAAGCACCGGCTTGAAGCATTGCCCGCCGAGATCGCGCGGTTTGAGGCGGAAATTGCCAAACTTGAGGAATATCTATCGGTGCCGGACCTGTTTACCGATCATCCGGTCAAATTTGCCAAGGCAAGTGACGCACTTACCGAGCGGCATATGGCATTGTCGGATGCCGAGGAAGAATGGATGGCCCTTGAAGAATTGGCCGAAAAACAAGGTTAGGTTTTGAAAAACCGTTTCGATTGACCGAGCAAAATAACCGTGACGATGATTCGAAACAGGTGATGCAGGGTTACAAATGCCGGATTGGCCGACAGGCTTAGGGCGACGAGGGTCATTTCGGTGACACCTCCGGGCGCGAAACTTATCAATAGCACATCAAGGGGTTGGCCGGTCAGGGGCACAAGGATCACCGAAAGGAGCAATCCGAGGATAAGCATTGCCCCCACGGAGAGGAACGACAATCCGGCCCCGCGCAATAACAGGCGATGGGTCATGCCGCGAAAGCGCATCCCCAAACCGGTGCCGACAACCACCTGTGCAACGGAAACCAACCCGTTGGGCACGTTGATTTCGACAATCCCAGAGAGGTTCAGGGCAGCAGCGGCGATGATCGGGCCAATCAATTGTGGTGCGGGAAGTCTAAAAACCTTGCCCAAATACATGCCAAGCGCCCCGACGCCCACCAGAACGGCCAAATCTGGGAGGGGGGTGTGGTGCCATGCGAGAGGCTAATGCCGCTCGCGCTGCCGACGGGGGCACCATACCACCATGAAAACCCGATTGGCACCAATGTCACGACGAGAATGATCCGCAAGAATTGTTGCAGCATCAAAAGCCGCAAATCCGCGCCTGCTTCTTCGCCCAATGATATACTCTCGAACAGGCCACCGGGAGATCCGGCAAAAAACGCAGTTTGACGGTCATATTTCCCGACATGTTTGAATATAAGATAATTCATGCCCTGCGCCACAATGACAAAAACCGTCAAGGCGGCAAAACTATAGATCAACTTGGGGGCTTGGCTAAATAAGGCCGAGGTAACCTGTGCACCGATGACCAAACCGATGACGGCAATGAAAGCAGCGCGCAGTTTTTGGGGGAAATCGTATCCGGCAGGAAGACGGTGCGGCAGGCTCGTCGCGATAATCGCGCTGGTTAGGAGGCTGCCCAACACATAGGGCATCGGCCACCCCAACGCGACGGCGGCAAAGCTGCCGAATGTGCCGACGCCCAATAGGACGAGGGTTGTGATCAGGATGCGAAGGGACATGCAATTGTCTTTAGTAAAATGTTTCGCCGGAAATTTGAATCACACGTTTGTGGCGAGACGCACGGGACATCGAGAGAATATGCAGCAGCCCCCCTTAACCCTTGCCTAAGAGGCTGATTCAATACTTTATGATTGATGTCAGTGCTTTGCGATCCTCCTTGTGAGAGTTCGAATGGAGCTATTGTCGAGTCTGGTGTTTGAGGCTTGTCGGTCATGCGGCGATCTGGTCGGGGTTTGTGGTTTCAATTCCGTCTTTGAATATGACGCCTGTGATGACTTTGGCGAGATAGTCAAAGCCGCGTAGCTTCCTCC
>JAUZRV010000113.1 GCA_030950105.1 Rhodobacterales bacterium
CACCAGCGCCGCTATCACCCTGCTCAAACGCATCGCAAAATCACCAACCAGGGCGATTGAACTCGTACAGGATAACCGCGCAAAGGCAGTCGAGATCATCGCGGCAGAACGATAATCCCACTTTCTCTGAATCACCCTGAGGTTCGGATGATTCGTTTATGTGGAGAACGGGCAACAGACGGGGAAATTGGCGAAATGTGAAAATGGGTAAGGGGCGCCGAACACGGGCGCCCCTTGGTGTGTTGTAAGGTATCATCGCGGCCATGCACCTATTAGTTGGTGCAAGGAATTTCCATATTGATCACTTCGCCGCCGCGCCGGGTGCGAATGGTGCAGACTTCGATTGCTTCGATGGCGGCCGCTACCGGTGCAGATACGAGGCCGAGAAGGCTGCGTTGGTCGACTTCGATTGCCTCGGCAATGGTGTCGTCTTCGGTGCCAACCAGCGAGAGCGTAAGGTTTCCGGTGGCCTGTGCTTGTGCCAATGCGGCAACTTGTTGGGGGCTTACGGCAACGGTGACGGTGCGGGCAATTGTGGCCTCGGTGGCGCCGCTTCCCGAGGTTTGGTCAACCGCGATCAAACGAACGCGCGCCTCGATCAGTTTGGTGATTTCGCCAATGGTTTCGCCTTCGCGGGACTGTGAATTCACCCGCCCGGTCCAATAAACATCAACGCGATCATCGGTGCGCAAGAAACCGGACACACCGGAAGACACATCAACCTTGATGGTAAAAGCGCGCATGCCACGATCAAGCTTGGACATCAGGCCAGCGGTTTCACCGGCATCGGTCACTTTAATCGCCATAATCGCTTCGTTGATTTCCATCGCACGCAGAACCACGCGTGGGGCGTCATCGCCTTTTGGAAACAACTCCTCAAGGGTGGCAAATGTCCCTTCCGGAAGGGATTCTGTCGGGAATTTGACCAATCGCACATCTTCGGACAACAAGGGTTCGCCATAACTTAGCGCGCGCTTGGAGACGTAGATTTCGACGGTCTCGATTGCCTCGGCGCGGTTGGCCCGCTCATTGGCCAATGCCATTTGATAGTCCGAGATGTAATTTTTCGCCATATAAACGGCAAGCCCGGCGAGGCCCAGCCCGAGTATCAGCACAAGTCCAAACATATTTCGCATGGTATTACCCTTTCAATGTTGCTTTTCAAGCACCCGCATTGGTGCCATAAGCGACGGTTCACGCAATTAATCAGGTGTGAATATCGCTGCGGAATGTGGCTAAATCAGGGAAAGATGTCGTTGCTTGCGGGGCATTTTGATTCGATTATCTTTAAATGCAAAAAAACCCGCGCAACTTTGCAACGGGTGGAATTGTCGGTTTATGGGTCTTTGCTCGAGGGTCTGACGGTGGATATCAGAAGTTCCAGGTGCTCATATAGGTGGATACATTGTCGGATAGATCTGTCGCGCCGGATTCCATTGCGCCATAACCGGCACCAAGCAAGAGAACGACCGAAGCAGAAAGCACAACCCAGTCTACCGTGACCGCGCCGGTTTCATCCTTGGAAAATTTTTTCAAAAAGAACTTCATCACCGGGACTCCTAGACAACAATTTATTGGTTGGCCAAAGCCGCGCCGGTTTGGCGCGACTTTGGTTATTACAAACTCAAACCGTCAATTAAGGGTTTTGAGTGGCCATGAATGTGTTTGTCGCAGCCGTCAGATCGGACGCGCCGGATTCGATGGATGAGTAGGCCGCAACGGCCAGGCCAACAACGGCAGCAGTCAAAACAACCCAGTCAACGGTTACGGCGCCAGCTTCGGATTTGTTGAAGTTTTTGATAAAGTTAAGCATTGGTGTGTCCTTTCAAGGAACAGAATTTTTGTCAGTTGGTCAGATCAAACCGTCAATTAAGGGTTTTGAGTGGCCATGAATGTGTTTGTCGCAGCTGTCAGATCGGACGCGCCGGATTCGATGGATGAGTAGGCCGCAACGGCGAGGCCAACAACGGCAGCAGTCAAAACAACCCAGTCAACGGTTACGGCGCCAGCTTCGGATTTGTTGAAGTTTTTGATAAAGTTAAGCATTGGTGTGTCCCTCCAAGGATCAGTATTCGTTTTCGTTTCATAGAACCTTGTCTGCAACTTCTGCGGGCCGCCCTCTCTCGTTGGCCCATTGCCGACTTGGTATGAACGTATATAGCCCCCAGAATCGGGCAGGAATTGGGCACGAATGGTGCGATTTTACAGGTTGTTAAGAACTTTTTGAACTTCAGGGTTAATGCATTGATTTTAAATGATAAAAATAGTGAAAAATCTCCCAGAACGGATTTCTTGCCGAAAATCAGGGCAAATATGGCGCAACTGCCTTGAACTTTTTCAACAATGCTACCTCGACGGGAATGCTTGTGCGATATTGGAAACAGTGAAAAGCCACGGGCCCTATCAAAAGTGGTGAAACGATGCAGAAACATCAGGCAAAGCGAAACGCAAACATGCGACGCAGTATAATTTTCTCAATTCGAGCGGTGAATCCTTCGCTGGTTCGTCCGGTTTTGGGGTTTGTTCTTATTCTGGGTACGTTGTTGGGTGCGCCAGTGATGGCCGCCGATCCACAGCCTTTTCCGGAATTTACCTTTAAACGGGTTAAACCGCCCAAAGCGGGCACGCAAAACCGGATCACGATACAGATAGATCCCGAAGCACAGGCCGCGGCGACAACCGGAACGACACCCCGGACCACGGATCAATCTGCGGGGGCATCGGATCTCGGGCAATATGACTGGTTCTGGCAAACGGTGTCGCCCAAGCTTGCCGATACGGGGCCGGGGCGGTTGCGCAAGGCGCTTACCCGTCTTGCCAATCCACCATCGGGCAGCGGGATCACGGCCCCGCGTTTGCAAGCATTGCAAGAAATCGCCCAAGCGCAAGGGGTGCGTATCCTGCGCGAAACCATTGGCACCGACGTGTCCCCCGCTCTTGTTCTGGCGGTGATTTCGGTGGAATCGGGTGGTCGTGTCGACGCGGTGTCTGGGGCAGGAGCCACCGGATTGATGCAATTGATGCCCGCAACGGCAACACGGTTCGGGGTGGAAGATGCAACATCGGCGGTCGATAACATCAAGGGCGGCGTGGCGTTCCTTGATTTCCTGATGGGCAAGTTTGATCGCGACCCGATATTGGTGCTGGCGGGATATAATGCCGGCGAAAATTCCATCGCGACCCATGACGGGGTGCCGGCCTTTGCCGAAACCCGCAATTATGTGCCCCGCGTATTAGCGGCGTATAATGTGGCGCGCGGGTTGTGCATGACCCCGCCGCAATTGATTACCGATGGCTGTGTATTTCGGGTTATGAAATAGAAACTGACCGCCCGTCGGGCCGCAAAAAGGCCCGGAAATTGCGGTTTCCGGACCTCCCAGTTTTTGTCTTTATATATAGGGCGCGTTTGGGGCCCCTTTTATATCAGTAAATATCGGCCTCGGTTGCGGCGATAATTTGTTCACGGGTGACGCCCTCGGCCAGCTCCTGAATATGGAGGCCCTTATGGGTCACATCAAGCACACCAAGGTTGGTGATAATGCGGTCAACCACACCTTTTCCGGTGAGAGGCAGGGTACATTCCTTGAGAACCTTGGACACGCCGTGTTTGTTGGTGTGGTCCATCACCACCACAACGCGACCAACACCGGCAACAAGGTCCATCGCGCCGCCCATGCCTTTGACCAATTTTCCGGGGATCATCCAATTGGCCAGATCGCCGTTTTGGGCGACTTCCATCGCGCCGAGAATCGCCATGGCGATTTTGCCGCCGCGGATCATCCCGAAAGACGCCGCACTATCGAAATAGGAGGTTTGCGGTAATTCGGTGATGGTTTGTTTGCCCGCATTGATCAGGTCGGCGTCGATCTCGTCTTCGGTGGGGAACGGGCCCATGCCGAGCATGCCGTTTTCCGATTGCAAGGTGACCTCGATCCCTTCGGGAATGTAGTTGCTCACCAATGTCGGAATACCGATTCCGAGGTTCACATACCATCCATCCTGCAATTCCTGTGCCGCGCGGGCGGCCATTTGATTACGATCCCACATGATGTTTTACACCTTTTCGGTTTGGGGGCTGGTTACAGGGACAAGCCCAAGCCATTGATTTGCAAATATTTTAAAGAGTTCGAAACCGTAGCGCGCGTTCACATGTGTGAAATCGCTCGGGCTTGGTGGTTGATCGGCGGGCAGCATTGCGGCGCGCGAAAATTCTGGTTTGGTGTGGAGCGGTCCCGAAAGCAGGTCATCGGGAGCAGGCAAGAAACCGACTGGATGACGTGCCATTTGGTCAGCAATGGTCGTGCGTAACAGATCGGCAATTTGGGCCGCATCGGGGTGGGCGGCGGTGGCCGCGTGATCGGTGGTAGCATCGGGTTGAAGGCAGGGAAACGGTTTCTGCGCGATGACAAAACGCGGATCATTATGGAATTTCCGTGCAATGCGATTGCCAAACCCGCGAATCCGCAACAGCATCGTATCCCGTAAAAGCGCCTTCGAGATTGATTGCGCCTTGCCGGTGTCGGTTAGTCCCAGAATGTTGTATTGCGCGATAAGGGTATAAAGCCCGTTAAACAAAAAACCCTGACCGACGACCAGAATATGCGTGTAATCACGCAGGTCTATTTCGGTCATGCCGTTGATTTCAATTACTGATTTTCGCTCTGCTTCATCGGGGATGTCGGCGCGAAAAAAACCGTCCTCGCCATATTGCGCGTTGTTAAAACGGTGGCGTGCCAGAGCGAAATAGGTGATCTCGAGCGTTGGAAAGGCGAATTTAATCGCGCTCTCGGCCTCGCGCAGCGCGCCGACGTGCGAATTTCCGATGATGGCCACGCGGGTCATTGGCGAAATGCCTCAAGCAGGATTTCTTCGCATTGCACGTCATCTTCATCGCCAACTTCATTGTTTTCTTGTGGGAATGCAGCAGGTGCATCATCCATAAATGCCGCTGCAAATAGGCCGATTACCACGTCAACGCCGGTGGGCGAGGGTTGCCGTAAATTGGGTGCAAAAAACGGGCCACCAACCACGGGAGTGGTGATGATCTCGTAAGATGGGAAGTAATCGAAATCGGCGTCGGTTTGCACCAAATGGCCACAAACCGCGCGCAAAACCGATTTGGAATAGGTGGTCGCAGTGCCGATATGGGTGCCGGTCGCGGTCGCGGTAAGGGGCACCGGCGACACGGTGAGCATGATTTTGGTGGATAATCCGTGGGCGCGCAACGTATCACGGGCGATTTCGAGATCGGCAAGCACCTCGGGGTAGGTGAAATTGCGAAAGATAACAGAGGTTTCGTCGTAATCCCCCGCGATTGTCCCGGGGGCTGTGGGCAGGGCGAGGCCCGTGGCGGCGTCTTCCCAACATTCGGTCAATCCAAGGGTGAAAATGATGCATTCGGCCTGTTGCAAAAGCGCGCGAACCGCCGTGATATGTTCCATTCTGGCCCGTTTGACGTCGTGCGCCGTGTCATATCCATCGGGTTCAACAGACGGGCGCAGCGCATCAAAATAACGCCCGTCGCGTTGCCAAACCAACAGATTTAACGGGGTATCGCCAAGCGCCTCCTGGATCAACTGGCGAAATTGGCGCGCGGTATAAAGGTTGCCGTAGCGCGCGGAATAGATGCCATAGCTGTATTTTTCGGCCAATTTGCGCGGCACGATATCGGTCATAGGTTCGGCTTGCAGCACATTCCAGCCCGCCCCCGAAAGCGCGCGGTGCATATGTTGGGCAAAGCAACTGCCGGCTGTCATCAATGCGGTTTCGTGGGTGAGCGCGAATTTGGGCACAAACAGATGATCAAGCGCGGCTTCGCTTTGCTCGACAATGGCTGACCGCCAGAATGCTTGTGGCGGCAGATTTTGATATGGAGAACGCGCGGTCACCGGTCGCTTTATGCCGCTGAGCGGGGGGTGCGCTGTTCGATGCGTTTCTCGTGATCACCCTGAATGATGCGGTGCACATAGATGCCGGGCAGGTGGATGGCGTCGGGATCAAGCGATCCGGTGGGCACGATTTCTTCGACCTCTACAACGCAAACCTTGCCACACATGGCGGCGGGCGGATTGAAATTGCGCGCGGTTTTGCGGAAAATCAAATTGCCGGTAGGGTCTGCTTTCCACGCCTTCACAATTGCCAAGTCGGCGAAAATACCTTCTTCCAGAATATAGGTTTCGCCGTTGAAATCCTTGTGCTCTTTGCCTTCGGCGATCACCGTGCCGACGCCTGTTTTGGTGTAGAAACCCGGGATGCCACAGCCGCCGGACCGCATGCGTTCGGCCAATGTGCCCTGTGGGTTGAATTCAAGTTCAAGTTCGCCGGACAGATATTGACGCATGAATTCGGCGTTTTCACCGACATAGGACGACAGCATCTTTTTGACCTGTTTGGTTTGCAGCAGGATGCCAATACCAAAATCATCGACGCCTGCGTTGTTGCTGGCAAAGGTCAAATTCTGGGTGCCTGCCTCTTTGATGGCTTGCAGCAGCAATTCCGGCAGACCGCAGAGGCCAAAACCGCCCGAGGCAATAAACATGCCGTCAAACAACAGACCTTCAAGCGCTTCTGTGGCGTTTGCGTATACTTTGTTCATGGTGTTCCCCTTGAAAACGGTTTTCAGATACTAGTGCCGTTATGGGGTGCCAAAGTCAATAAATGCCGCGCTGCGGCGGCATCTATTGGTATTTCTACGTATTTTGGCCGGTTGGTTTGGCTATTCGTCTGCCGCTTTCTTGGCTGCCGGTTTGCGTTTTGCGGGCGCTTTCTTGGCTGCCGGCTTTTTTGCAGCTGTCTTTTTAGCTGCCGGTTTTTTCTTGGGCGCCGCTTTTTTCTTGGCGGCTGGCTTGCGCTTGCCGGATTTCGCCTGTTTTTCGGCGATCCAGATCACCGCCTGATCCATAGTGACATCTGCGGCGGCGACATCTTTGGGGATTGTCGCGTTGACTTTTTCCCACTTCACATAGGCCCCGTAACGCCCGTCCATGACATTGACCGGCCCACCGGAATCAGGGTGCTCACCCAACTCTTTCAATGGCTTGGCCGCGGCACGTCCACGGCCGCCACCTTTGGCTTTTTTCTCGGCGATGACTTCGACCGCGCGGTTCATCCCAATGGTGAACACTTCTTCGATGTCGGGGATGTTGGCGTATAATTTATGCTCTTTGCCGTCTTCATCCACCGTAATGTGCAGCACATAAGGGCCATACCGTCCAAGATTGGTATGCACGGTGCCGCCTTCGGGATGATCGCCGACAAAGCGCGGCAAACTCAACAAAGTAAGCGCTTTCTCAAGGGTCATGTCTTCCACAGACCAGCCCTTGGGCAGGCTGGCACGCGGTGGCTTTTTCACGTCTTCGGTGGGTTCGCCGCGTTGCACGTAGGGGCCAAACCGGCCAGATTTGAGGCTGATTTCGTCACCGTCATCTTCGCCCAAAACACGTTCGGCATTGGTATCGGTGTCGCCATTGATCGGCCTTGTATACCGACACTCAGGATAATTCCCGCAGCCCACAAAACCGCCGGTTTTTGAGGTTTTCAAGTGCAAATTTCCAGTCCCGCATTTCGGGCAAATCCGCGGGTCACTGCCATCTTCGCGTGGTGGATAGAGTTGCGGCGCAAGCGCGTCGTCGAGTATATCAAGAACTTCACTTATACGCAGATCACTTGTTTCGGCAATGGCAGCCGAAAAGTCCCCCCAGAACCCTTGCAGGACCGCTTTGTAATCGGCCTCGCCAGCGGAAACATGGTCAAGCTGATCTTCGAGATCGGCAGTGAAATCATAACCGACATATTTGCGAAAGAAATTCAGCAGGAAGATCGTGACGATGCGGCCTTTGTCCTCGGGGAACAGGCGGTTTTTGTCTTTGCGCACATATTCGCGGTCCTGGATTGTGGTGATCACGCTGGCATAGGTCGAAGGCCGGCCAATGCCGAGTTCTTCCATGCGTTTGACCAATGTCGCCTCGGTGAAACGGGGCGGCGGTTGGGTGAAATGCTGTTCTGGGGTGATAGTGCGTTTGGTCGCGGGTTCGCCCTGCATGACCTGTGGCAGGCGTTTGTCGTCGTCATCGACCACACGGTCATCGCGGCCTTCTTCGTAGACGCGCAAGAAACCATCAAAAACAACAACCTGGCCGGTTGCGCGCAGTTCCACCTGCGCATCGGCGCTGGTGATGTCAACGGTGGTGCGCTCCATACGGGCGGCGGCCATTTGGCTGGCGACGGTGCGTTTCCAGATCAGATCATAAAGCTTGCGCTGGTCCGGTTCGCTTATCTTGAGTTTCGCCGCGTCTTTTGACAGGTCGGTCGGGCGGATACATTCGTGCGCTTCCTGCGCGTTTTTCGCCTTGTTTTTATAGATGCGTGGGCTATCCGGCACATAGGGCGCACCGTAGCGGGTGCCGATTTCTTCACGCGTGGCGGTCACGGCTTCGGGGGCCATATCAATGCCGTCGGTCCGCATGTAGGTGATCAATCCGGCCTCATAAAGCCGCTGTGCGGTCGACATGGTTTGACGTGCGCCAAAGCCGAATTTGCGGCTCGCCTCTTGTTGCAGGGTCGAGGTCATGAACGGGGCGGACGGATTGCGGTTGGCCGGTTTCGCTTCGACCGATTTGATGGTGAGATCGCGCGAATTGACCGCCTGAACCGCAAGCTCGGCAGCGGTGTCAGTGGGAATGTCGAATTTGTCGAGCTTTTTACCACCCAAAACCGTCAATCGGGCTTCGTAATCCTGCCCGCGCGGGGTCGAAAGCGCGGCCTTTACGGTCCAGTATTCGCGGTTGTTAAATGCTTCGATTTCCATCTCGCGCTCGACAATCAGGCGCAAACAGACCGATTGCACACGGCCCGCCGATTTTGCGCCGGGCAGTTTGCGCCATAGAACCGGTGACAGGTTGAACCCCACCAGATAATCAAGCGCGCGGCGGGCAAGGTAGGCTTCGACCAACGGCATATCGACTTGACGGGGGTTTTTCATTGCTTCGGTGACGGCGGATTTGGTGATCGCATTGAACACCACGCGGCTTACCGGCGTGTCTTTTTTGATGACTTTGCGTTTGCGCAGGGCCTGTTCCAAATGCCAGCTAATCGCCTCTCCCTCGCGGTCCGGATCGGTCGCGAGGATCAGTTCGTTGTCTTCTTTCAGGGCGTCGGCGATGGCTTTGACATGTTTGCGGCTGTCATATCCGATCTCCCATTTCATGTCGAAATCATTGTCGGTATCGACCGACCCGTTTTTGGGCGGCAGGTCGCGAACGTGGCCATATGAGGCCAAAACTGTGTAATTTGACCCTAAATAACCGTTTATTGTCTTGGCTTTAGCAGGTGATTCGACAACAATAACGGGCATAGGAAATCCTTTCGACTCGGGAACTGTCTTGTGGCGCGCGAACATGTGGGGCGCAAGGGGGGTTGTCAATCCTTGTTAGACATTCGGCACGAAAGCTGTGCAACTGGGGCGGTCTGGATAGCAGTTGGAAGGAATTATGATGCGCTGGCTTTTTGTGATTGCGATTGTTTTGGCGGGGGGCATGGCCAATGCCCAAAGCTGGTCGGAACCGAAACGCGGGACGGCGACGCGCGCTGCGTTGATGGATGCGTTGCGTCCCCATGCGGAATGGCAATTGGGCGCGCCGGTTGAATTTGTGGTGCATGATCTGCGTCGCGCCGGAAATCTTGCCTATGCGTCGATATCTGCACAGCGGCCCGGTGGGCGGGCGATCAACCAATATCAAACACCGGGGTATCGGCGAGGCGAGATTGATCCGGAATTTAGCGATGGCACGTCGATGCAGGCGCTTTATCGCAAATCCGGCGAGACATGGGTTGCGGTGCATTGGGCCATCGGGGCGACGGATGTTTGGTTTGCCTATGACGAAATGTGCCGCACCTACGCGCCGGTGATCCCGGAGTTCTGTCAGGGCATGGGAAACTGACGTGGAAACTGATTTGGAAATTAGTTTACCAATGATAGAAGCCCGCCGGGTTGTCGTCTGATTTTGCCATCAAGTTCAAGGTCGACCAGAACCGGCGCGACCAAACGGGCGGGGGTGACCAGATCGCGGATGAGTTGGTCTTCGGCCACGGGCGAGGGGCCGAGGCGTTGGAGGATTTGACCGTGGAGTTGCGCGGTTTCTTTCAGGCCGCGTTGTTCCGGTGGTGGCGGAGGAGCCGTGCCGAGATCCATAGAGTGTTGCGCGGGATCTGCGGGTTTGGCCAATGGGGCAAGTGCCTCGATGACATCGGCGGCATTGCGCACGAGATGGGCGCCATCGCGGATCAGCATATTACAACCGGAAGCGCGTGAATCAAGCGGATGGCCGGGCACCGAAAGCACCTCGCGGCCTTGATCAAGAGCATTGCGGGCGGTGATCAGGCTACCGGATCGGGCGGCGGCCTCAACAATGACAACGGCGCGCGACATGCCTGAAATAATCCGGTTGCGGACAGGAAAATGGCGGGCGTGCGGAATAAGGCCCATAGGTTGTTCGGAAACGCGCAGGCCATGGGCAAGGATATTTTCGGCGAGCCGCGTATTTTCAGCTGGATACATGACATCAACGCCACCTGCGAAAACCGCCACAGTGCCGGTTTCCAAAGTGGCATTATGGGCGGCGGCATCAATCCCGCGCGCAAGGCCGGAAACAACGACATACCCCTCGGAAGCGAGATCCTTGGCCAGAGATTTGGCCATGCGGGTGCCAAGGGATGACGCGTTGCGTGCCCCAACCATAGCGATCATCGGACGTTGCAAAATGTCGAGTTGCCCCATGACCCATAGAATAGGCGGCGGGTCGGGAATTTCGGTCAGGGAAACAGGATAGTCCGGTGATCCGATACAGACCATGCGCGCCCCTTTGGCATGTGCGGCGCGCATTTCAGCAAGGGCAACACCTTCGGGGCAGATTTTGTAACCTGAAACCGATGCTTCGCGGGCGACCTCGGGAAGCGCATCAAGCGCGGCCTTGGCGGTGCCGTGTTCGCGTAATAGTCGGTAAAATGTTGCGATCCCAACCCGGCGGGATCGCAAAAGACGGAGCCACAATACCCGATCATCTTCCGTGGTGGGTGGGAGTGGGGGGTGAGTGGAAGGATGGAACTCCTCGGTCATCATGTCTCCGTCTGCTTGCAAAACCAGTATTAGACCAGAGATGGTTAACAGGGGGTAAACCCTTCATGGAAAATTTGTGGTAAAGCTGTAGAAAACGGATAACCCCCTTATTTTAATGAGAATTATGGCGAAAAAAATACGAAAAAATTAATCGCGCAGCCGGATATGCGCCATGATTTGCCCGTGATCCGACGCCAATTTGTTATAAGGGGCCTCGGCGTGGCTTCCGTCGGTGAGGTGATCATTGAACACACTAAAGTATTCCATCTCGCCAAGGCGGGCGTCAAAATCAGGGTGGAAATGACGTGACATGTATATCTGGTCGATGGATTCATAGACCCCGCCAAAGGCCGACGTATAGACCATGTCGCGCAACGATTTGCGCACAAACAGTTTTTCGGCGGAATGTAGGGCGCGGGCGTCTATTTCTTCGGTGATGGCGAGGTTTTCTTCGCGGGAATAGCGGTCATTGGCGTGGGCGGCGTTGTGGCGTAGCATCCAGCTATAGTTTTTGAACGGGCGTTCGCCGGAAATGATTTCGGAACTGACGGCGTGTTCCCCATCATTGAAATCGCCCAACACCATGACCGGACGGCCATTGTCGATTTCGGCAACGATGGCGGCGCGCAATACCCATGCCTCGGCCATGCGGCGCAGACCGGCACGCAGAGCGCCCATTGCGCGCCCGACGGGATCATAACGGGTGAGATCGGCCTCGGGCGCGAAATCGGCGCCTTCGGGGGTGATAAATTCGCCCAGTTTCGATTTTAGATGGCAATTGAACACAGTCACCACGGTATCGCCGACCGGAATACGTGCCTTCATGATCGGGCGTGAAAGACGGGTGACGGTATAATATCCGGCATCGCCGCCGCCGAGTTCCTGAAGTGGTATATTGAGAGGTTTATCAAGGTCCTGGATGATCTCGGGAGTGCCGACAAAACCAAATCGTGACAGGATGGCAAGACCGGGGCGGCGGTGGCCGGCATCCCCGTCATTTACATTGGGGGCAAAGGCCAGCGCGGCATCCGAGTAGGGCCGGTAGGCGAGTTTGCGAAAAATCGCGCGTTTGTGGTAACGCTTTGATTTATCGGGAATAGTTGCTTCGTTGATGGTGATGCCACGATTATCGGCCTCTTTGATGACATCCCGAAGGGCGGATTCTTCAAAGATCTCTTGAAAGCCGACAATATCGGCATCGAGGGTCAGGATTTGATCGGCCATCCAGTCCTGTTTCCATGCGTATTCTTCGGGGGTGTAGACCATATACTGGTAATATTCCTTTTCGGCACCGATCAGGTTTTTAACGTTGAAACTGGCAATGGTAAAACGGGTCATGATGGGGCCTTTCAAAAGAGGAATATAGACATAGGTTACAGATCGGTATTCATCGCGGTGGTAAACATTTCGGCATCGACATTGCCGCCCGACGCGACGGCGATAACGGGGTTGTTTTCGTTTTCATTGCAATGAAACAGGGCCGCGGCGAGGGCAACAGCCCCCCCCCGGTTCAATCACGATTTTGAGGTGTAGGAAGGCGTGTTTCATCGCTTGCAGGCATTGCGTTTCGGTGACCACAAATCCCGCACCACACAACCGCGACATAATCGGGAAGGTGAGGTTGCCCGGTTGCGGGGTGATGATGGCGTCGCAGATGCTACCGGAGGTGGATTTGTTACGCTGGATTTTGCCCGAGACAAGCGAGCGGGCGACGTCGTCGAACCCTTGGGGTTCGCAAGGGTGCACAACCATATCCGGGGCGTGATTTTCAAGGGCTAGGGCGATACCGGATGTTAGGCCGCCGCCACCACAAGGGACTAAAACACGGGCATTTTCAATACCTTGCGATTTGTCCTGTTCGGCGATTTCCAACCCTGTGGTGCCTTGTCCGGCAATCACAAATTCGTTGTCAAAGGGTTTGACAAGCGTCAGGCTGCGGGTTTTGGCGAGGCGATCACCGATGGCGTCACGGTCATCGCTGGCGCGATCATAGAGAACAATTTCGGCCCCCAACGCGCGGGTGTTGTCGATTTTCAATTTGGGCGCATCGGCGGGCATGATGATCACCGAAGGCGCGCCGTGGCGGGTGGCGGCAAGGGCGATGCCTTGGGCGTGGTTGCCGCTTGAATAGGCGATGATACCACGGGCGCGGATGTCGGGGTCCATGGCGGAAATCGCCGACCATGCGCCGCGGAATTTGAAGCTTCCGGTGTGTTGCAGACATTCGGGTTTGACGAACACTGGCCGCCCCGCGATCTCGTCGAGGAAGGGCGAGGACAGCAATGGCGTGCGGCGCGCGTGGCCCGAGAGGCGTTTTGCGGCGGCTTCGATCAAGTCGATATTCATGGAATGGCCTTTAGGAAAGAATTGATAACGTTGAGGGAGTCCGGTTCGTCGAGAAACGGAACATGGCCACGATCGGGCACGGTTGCAGTGATCATATCGGGGCGGCGGGTGCGCATCTCGGCGGTGGTTTGCGCGCTTAGGATGTTGGAATTTGCACCGCGAATAAGGGCAAGCGGCAGGCCCTGCATTGCGTCAAACAGCGGCCAGAGATCGGGCAGTGGTTGGCCTTTGGTCGCATCGAAATTGTCGCGCAGGGCGGGATCATAATTGAGGGTCAGGCCGTTGATATTATGGTCAAAAAGGTTGTGTACATCGGCCAGCCAGCGGTCGGGTGTGACATTGGAAAAACCGGGGAGTGCGGCACGGATTTCAGCGGCCTCGGCGTAGGTTTTGAAAGGGGGGGATTTGCCGAGGTAGGTGTTGATCGCCGCGATGCCTTCTGGGGCGATTTCGGGGCCGATATCGTTGAGACATATTCCGCTGAGTCGATCCTTGGCCAAAGCGGCGATTGTCATGGCGATCAATCCACCGCGCGATGTGCCGATAATCGGGGCCTGTCCGATATTCAAATGGTCGAGCAATTCAAGAGAATCGCGGGCCTCGGTGGGGACATCATAGGTGTGGGCGGGCGCGTGACCAGACGCGCCACGCCCGCGATAATCAAGGCATATCAACCGGTTAGATGATGTGTCGAGAGCGTCGGCAAGGAAAGTAAAATCGCTGCTGTTGCGGGTCAGGCCGGACAGGCACAGCAGGGGTTTTCCGCTGCCATAATCACGATAAGCGAGGCGGATGCCGTCGGAGGTGTTGAAAAATTGGTGCGGGGTGTTGAGCAGGCTCATAATCGGGCGGCCAGATCGGGGATGCCGGTGAGATCGGACATGAAGTGTTGCGGGACTGCGGGCAAGCGATCGATTGGGTCCGCAGCGCGGTTGACCCAGACGGAATGGAAGCCATATCCGGCGGCGGCGCAGGCATCCCAACCATTGGACGAGACAAAAAGAACCTCGGATTTGGCACAGTTGAAACGCGCGCCAACCAGATCATAAACCGCCGGTGCAGGTTTGAATATGCCAACAGATTCGACCGAGAGCACATCATCAAGCACGCCAGAAATACCGGCGGAATTGACCGCACCCGCCAGCATATCCGGCGAGCCGTTGGAGAGGATAGCAGTATTCAGGCCGTTTTTTTTGAGGGTTTCCAACATCTTGGGGACTTCGGCGTAGGATGACAGTTCCCAATAGAGCTGCAATAGGCGAGCGCGCAAGTCGGCGTCGCCGAGCAGGCCAGCGGCCTCAAGCGCCCAATCAAGACCGTCTTGGGTGATCTGCCAAAGATCGCAGTGATCCCCGGTGAGGGCGCGCAGCCACGTGTATTGCAGTTGCTTGAAACGCCAGTTGGCAGCGAGGTCGGCCCAGTTGGCGGCCAGGGTCTCGCGGCCCGGCTCAGCGGCGGCCTGACGGGCGGCGGCGGTGACGTCGAAAAGGGTGCCGTATGCGTCGAATATACAGGTGGTGATGGGCATGGGGAACCTCCGGTTTTTTTGCAGGGTGGCACGGTATGGGAGGTGAGAAAAGGGCAATTTGTAGGGCGCGTTTGTATAAAGCGGGCGTGATGGCGTGAAATGGTAGGTAAACAGGGGGATCGAGGCGAAAAACGATGTAGGGGTCGGGTATGTAAAACGTATGTATTACGTGCATACGTTTTGCGGGAATTGGTGGATTAACCGAGCGCGCGGCGGGTCATTTGACTGTATGTAATAATAGTTGTATAATACAATTATGTTGAATCCGCAAAATATCCACCTTCATTGGGTGAACCGCCTTGGATTTGTGGCGCGGCGACAACTCGCGGCGGCATTTGAGGCACGGGGGCACAAGATTAGTGCCGAGGAGTGGGCGGTGTTGTTGATCTTGTGGAACAAGGACGCGGTGATGCCTTCGGTTCTTGCCGATCGCACCATTCGGGACCGAACGACGATGACCCGAATGATCGACACGATGGTCAGGAAAGGGATGGTGCGCCGCGAGGTGGACGCAGCAGACCGGCGCAAATCGTTGATCATGTTGACCGACCAGGGGCGCGCATTGCAGGGACCGTTGGGCGGCATTGCCAAAACGATGATTGACGCATCGCTTGCGGGGATCGCGGCGCAAGATATGGAAATCACATTGCGGGTATTACGGGCGATGACCGAAAACCTGTTGCAAGAAGAATAGGGGCGCAGATGCCGGACTATAATTACCAAGGATTTTCGAGCGACGAATATGAGTTGACCAAATTTGACGGGCCGGAACCGGGCACGGCGGCACCGCATGAAAAGGTGCGGAACCTAAGGAATCTCTGAACAAAGCCCTG
>JAUZRV010000114.1 GCA_030950105.1 Rhodobacterales bacterium
CGCACCTCGATCGGGATCGTCGGCGATTTGAACGCCTACACCCAATATTCCGCCGCCGAAGCGATGACCACCGCCGCTGCCAACCCGTCGGGGGCCATGGGCGCCGGAATTGGAATGGGCATGGGGATAGGAATGGCCCAAAACGCGACCGGCCCGTGGGGCGCGCGCGCCGCTGCCGCTGCGCCACAACCTGCCCCAATCGCCCCCCCGCCGCCACCGGTTGAAAACGTCTGGCACATCGCCAAAAATGGCCAAACCAGCGGCCCCTTCTCGCGCGCCGCCCTTGGCCGCATGGTGACCGACGGCACATTATCGCGCGAAACCACCGTCTGGACCGCCGGTCAGGACGGCTGGAAACCCGCCTCCGACATCCGCGAACTCGCCACTCTGTTCACAATCCTGCCCCCGCCAATGAGCTGACCTCGGGCCAACACACCAGCCCCCCTTCTTTGTTCCCTAAATATCCCCGCCGGAGGCGGAATACTCTTATGGCCCAATCCCCGCCTCCCGCGCCCAAACCGTCCGAACACCGTTTTCCTTGCGACCACTGCGGCGCGGATTTCCGCTTTGCCCCGGCCCAGGGACTGCTGATCTGCGACCACTGCGGCAACCAACAACCCCTCGACGACGACACAGCACAACCACCCCCCACGGCCATAATAGAACAGGATTTCCGCGCAGCACTGCGGGCACAAACCGACGACACCCCAAACGACGACATCGAA
The DNA here is from genome assembly GCA_030950105.1 of Rhodobacterales bacterium. Lineage (GTDB taxonomy): Bacteria > Pseudomonadota > Alphaproteobacteria > Rhodobacterales > Rhodobacteraceae > JAUZRV01. The sequence goes on from JAUZRV010000114.1 coordinate 726, forward strand.
GAAACCCGCGTCCTCACCTGCCCCAATTGCGCCGCTCAGGTCGAATTTGACGGCGCCAACTTCGCCGCTGAATGTCCGTTTTGCGCCACCCCCGTGGTCACCGATACCGGCCTCCACCGCCACATCAAACCGCGCGGAGTGCTGCCTTTCGCCCTTGAAGAACGCGATGCCCGCAAGGCAATGACCGATTGGCTCGGCAAGCTCTGGTTTGCCCCCAATGGCCTGCAGGAATACGCCGCCAAAGGCCGCAAACTCAACGGCATTTACGTGCCCTACTGGACCTATGACGCCGACACAAAAACCCGTTATTCCGGCGAACGCGGCACGATTTACTACGTCACCCGCACTGTCACCCGCAATGGCAAACAGGTGCAGGAACGCGTCCAGAAAATCCGCTGGAACTCCACATCCGGCCGCGTTGCACGTTGGTTTGACGACATCCTCGTGCTCGCCTCCAAAAGTCTGCCAAAACGCTACACGGACGCGCTTGAACCGTGGGATCTCTCGGCCCTCGAACCTTACCGCCCCGAATATCTCGCCGGTTTGCGCGCCGAAGGTTATACCGTGCAGCTCGAAGAAGGTTACACCCAAGCCCTTGCAATCATGGAGAATACCATCACCCGCGACATCAAATTCGACATCGGCGGGGATCGTCAGCGCATCCATTCCCGCGACACAAAAATCAACGATGTGACCTTCAAACATATCCTGCTGCCGGTCTGGCTTGCCGCCTATAAATACCGCGGTAAATCTTACCGTTTCGTCGTCAACGGCCAAAACGGACGGGTGCAGGGCGCGCGCCCCTATTCGGCATGGAAAATCGCCTTCGCCGTCACCCTCGGCCTCGCCGTGGCTGCCGGTATCGGCTTCTTCATCGCTCAGAACCAATAAATTTCCGCCCAGCAAAGGCCACCCCATGACCGACACTTATCACGCCCTTGATGCCCTGCTACAGGCCCGTTATTCTTGCCGTGCCTTCACCGACAAACCCGTCGAAAACGCGCGCATTTCGCAAATCGTCGCCGCCGCGCGCCGCGTGCCTTCTTGGTGCAATGCCCAACCCTGGCAGGTGATTGTCACCGATCCCGCCACGACTGACGCCTTCCGCGCAGGCTTGCAAAACGCGGTTCAAACCGACGCGCCCGCCCCCGACATGCCATGGCCGGTCAAATATGATGGCGTCTACGCCGAACGCCGCCGCACCTGCGGTTGGCAACTCTACGATGCTGTGGGCGTGACCAAAGGCGACCGCGCCGCCTCTGCCCGACAAATGCAGCAGAATTTCGCCCTGTTTAGCGCGCCCCACGTCGCCATTATCACCTCCGAGGCCGACCTTGGCCCTTACGGCGCGATGGATTGCGGCGGTTTCGTCACCGCCTTTACACTCGCCGCCCAATCGCTTGGCATCGCTACGATCGCACAGGCCGCTGTCGCCGCCTACGCACCCTATGTGCACAGATTTTTCGACATCCCGAAGGGCCGCCATATCCTCTGCGCGATCTCCTTTGGCTATGAGGACAGCAAACATCCCGCCAACGCATTTCGCACCGCGCGCGCCGATGTTGACGACATTATTGACTGGCGCACCACCTGATGCGCGCCCTGTTGCAACGCGTCACCCACGCGAGCGTCACCGTCGAGGGCGAAACCATCGGCGCCATCGACCACGGCCTGCTTATTCTGGTCTGCGCGATGCAGGACGACACCCGTGAAAACGCCGCCAAACTCGCCACCAAAATATCCAAACTGCGTATTTTCCAGGACGACGCCGGTAAAATGAACCGCTCTTTGACCGATGTTGCGGGCAGCGCCCTTATCGTGAGTCAATTCACCCTCGCCGCCGACACATCGCGCGGCAACCGCCCCGGTTTTTCCGCCGCCGCCCCAGATCAGGGCCGCGCGCTCTACGAATACTTCATCCAACAAATCGCCAGCCATAACATCCCCGTGCAGACCGGCGCATTTGGTGCAGATATGTCGGTGGCCTTGCTCAACGACGGGCCCGTCACCATTTCAATGGAAATTTAAAAACCTCAGGATTTTTTCACAAATTCCGTCAGAATAACAATCCGCTGCCCTTCAACGCGCCCCTCAATGTGGCCCGCATTGTCGGCCACCAATGAAATCCCGCGCACCGCCGTGCCACGTTTTGCGGTAAATCCCGCACCTTTCACCGGCAGATCCTTGATCAAAACCACATTGTCGCCCACGGCCAAAACCACGCCGTTGGTATCGCGATGCACCACGTCGGGCACCTGATCCGCTGCGTCCAACATACTCGATTCTGCCCATGCCAAAATCTCCGGCTCAAGATAGGCAATATCCAACAAATCCCGCGCCCAAATCGCGCTCTGCAACTTGTGCAACACCCGATATGCCAACACCTGAACCGCCGGTTCCGTGCTCCAGATCGCCTCGTTCAAACACAACCAGTGCGGCGTATCCTCGACACTTCCGGCCACACCCGCCGCACAGGTTTCACACAAATCAACCGTCTGGTCGCGCGGCGCAACCACATGGGCCGAGGTTTCGTTAGCGGCGCATAAAACACAAGCTGACATAGGATTTCCTTTGCAATTCCAACACCGCTTATGAGCGGCGCGAAACCCAAAGTCTACAGTGAAAAATCCAGATGCCGACGGCGGATTTACGGCTCGCGAAACGCTTCTTTCGATTTATAAAGCGGCTTGAGAAGATACTGCAAAACCGTCTTTTCGCCGGTATGAAGTTCCACTGTCGCCAACATACCGGGCCGGATTTCCACGCTCGCCTGGCGCACGTTCATTTCCGACATATCGACCCGCAATGTCACCTTGTAATGCGGGTCCCCGTCCGGTGCGCGCGATCGTTCGTCGCGAAATGTATCCGCCGAAATCACATCAACCACGCCCTTAAGAGTGCCATAAATTGTGTAATCATAGGCGCTTAACTTGATTGTCGCCTCTTGGCCACGGCGGATGTTTGCAATGTCTTGCGGGGCAACACGCGCCTCGACAAACAGTTCCTCGTCCAACGGGATAATCTGCAAAATCTCCTCGCCGGGGCGCACCACACCGCCAATCGTGGTCACCGACAGGTTGTTCACAATGCCGCGCATCGGGCTCGCCAAAACCGTACGGTTCAATTGATCCAGTGACGCCTTGAGGTTCTGTTTCAACGTCGCGAGTTTGTTCAACGTATCTGACGATTCCTGCGCCCGATCCAGCTCGGCCTGCGTCACCACTTCGTCAAGCCGGATCTTGGCATCGGCATGGGCCTTGCGCGCCCGTGTCACCTCGATCAACGCCACAATTTTGCGCGTTAACATATTTTCCATCAACGCCTTTTCCTTGGCCGCCTGATCCAGCACCCGTTGCGCCCCTTCACGCCGTGACACGAAATCGGTTTGTCGCGCCTGCAACAACGCGCGCTCCGATTCCACGATCAACGGCGAATGGCGTTCCATCACCTCCGGCACCGCAAAATCATATTGTCCGGCCAATTCCGCCTCAAGCCGCAGCCGGCGGATTTCATGTGCGGTTATTTGCTCGACAAGATCATCAACCGACGACTGAAACAACGTGCCCTGAAGGCGCGCCAACACGTCACCGCGTTGCACAATATCGCCCTCTTTAACCAGCAACTCGGCCAATATTCCGCCTTCAAGATTCTGGATAATTTGCGGTCGTGACGACGAAATAATTTCGCCCTCGGCGCGCACAATTTCATCCACCCAGGCAAACGCCGCCCACAGGATAAATATCAAAACCGTCGCCGCACAGAGCCAGATCGTCAAACTCGGCCCGCGTAGTTTTCCGCCCAGTTGCGCGGTCAAATTGGTGGCACTCACACTCATTTCACGCCCCCGACCTGGGCCAGATTTTTGTTCAAATGCGCCAACACCTGATCCCGTGGACCATCCACTGCCATGCGCCCGCTTTGCAAAATTACCGTCCGGCTGGTGAGCGCCAAAATCGGCACACGATGCGTCGCAATCACCGCTGTCCGGCCCTTCAGCCAGCCTTCCAAACGGCTCACCAATGTGGTTTCCAACGTCTGATCAAGGGCCGCTGTCGGTTCATCCAGCAGACAAATTTTCGGATCTTGCAGCCACAACCGCGCCCAGCCAATGGATTGCCGTTGCCCGATCGACAACCCCTGCCCACCATCGCCAATTTCAAGATCAAGCCCCGTGTGATGCCCCTTTACAAACGGACCAAGCCCTGCAAAATCAAGGGCTTGAAGCAACCGTTCTTCGTCGCGTTCCAACATCGTCAGGTTCAAATTGTCCCGCAAAGTGCCGGCAAACAACCGCACATCCTGCCCCAGATATCCGATCATCCGGCGCAGATCGCGCGGTTCAATTTGCGACATATCGGTGCCATCCAAAAGAATCCGCCCCTTGGTCGGCGCATATAATCCCGACAGCACCTTGAGCAAGGTCGTTTTCCCTGAACCATTGGCCCCGAGAACCGCAACGCTTTCGCCCGGTTTCAAAATAACCGCCCCAATATCAAGGATCGGCGCGCCGTCTTCCTCGTATCGAAACTCTACATCGCGCAGCTCAAATTTCCCGTCGAGTTTTTCACGCCGCAAATAGGTCCGGTCCTCGTCACGGTCCTGCGCCGCCATGGCAATCCCATCAAGCCCGTCCAGCGCCGCCTTGACGTTGCCCCAACGCGCCATCGTCCCCGCCAGCTGCGTGAGCGGCCCCAACGTGCGTCCGGTCAAAATCCCGACCGCAATGATCGATCCCACGGTAAATTCACCGGCAAACACCAGATAACTTCCCATGATCACCGCGCTCACATAGGTCGCTTGTTGCACCCCTTGGCTCCAGAACGTGAGGGTCGATGCCAACTTGCGCTGCTCGCTTGATTTGAGCGCCGACAGCGTAGTCAATTCCGCCCACAACCGCCGAAACCTGTCTTCACCGCGTTGGGTCTTGATCGTATCAAGTTCAAATATCGCCTCTGACAATAGGCGGCTTGATTTCGCACTCGCCCCTTGGGTTTCCTGGGTCAGTTTGATCATGCGTTTTTGCAGGAAAAACCCCGGCACAACCATCAATATACCGCCCGCGATCAACACCCAGACCACATTTCCGGCAATCGAGGCGACCAACAACAGAAACACGAAAATAAACGGGATATCGGCAATGGTGCCAATCGTGGAAGCGGTAAAAAACTCGCGCACCGATCCGAATTCACGCATCGAACTGAACAATCCAGACGGTGATTTGCTAGCGTTTTCGCTGCGCATCCCCAATATCCGGTCCAGCAACAGCGATTGCACATTCAACTCGATCTTGCGCCCCGCCCCGTCCATCAACCGCGCCCGCGCAATCTTGAGAAATGCCTCCATCAACAACGCCATCAACGCGCCAATCGCCAGCACCCAGAGCGTCGCTTCGGATTGATGCGGGATCACCCGGTCATAGACCTGAAGCGAAAACAGAGCGACCGAAACCGCCAATAGATTGGCCACGAACGACCCAAGCGCCACCTCGGCAAAATGGCGGCGGAATTTCGGGAATTGCCCCCAAAACCAATGGGGGGCGGCATCTTCTGCGATGTGGGTTTTGGTCAATTTCGCCAATGGCGCCTCGGCACGCACCAACATGCCGGTAAAATACGGCTCGAATTCTGCTATCTCGATATGCGCCCGATTGTCGGTGCATGTCGCGTCATAAATTTCAAGCTCGCCCCGCTTTTGCGCCATCACCAAAATGAATTGCCCGCTGGTCATTTGCGCCAACGCCGGCCACAAATCATTTGTCAGAAGCGAAACCGTTTCAACTTCGCTCAACAACCCTGCCGCTTGCAAACCGTCCGCCATTATTTGTGGCTGAACCTCGTCACCCTGCGCGCTGCTGGCCACCATGGCCTCAAGAATATCATTGGCCACGGCCGCCACCCCGAGGATCGACGCATAGATCGTTGCCAGTTCGGCCCGCGTTTTGGCCCGCGCATCAAAACGCCCCTGCTTTGCCGGCGTGGGCGCCACATCGGAATTCGAAACCGGCGCAACGGATTTGCGGGTTCCGCTGGTGATCGTGAGGGCAATCGGTGGCTTGCTCAAATGTCACCTCCATCGGCCAACAGGCCAAGTTCATTGGCAATTTTGATCTGTGCCCGCGCCATGTCGTATTTCAATGCGACCTGCGATTGCTCTTGGCGGGCGAATGTTTCATAGACCCCGACCACATCCATGACCTGCCGTTGGCCGGCCTCGTATTGGGCCTGAAACAGGTCAAGATTTGCCTTGGCCTGACGGGTTAACCCGCCCGATTCCGCAACTTGCCGCGTCAAGGCCACAACCCGCTGTTCCTCGGATCGCAACACCCGGTTTGCATCTTCGCGCGCCTGCGCCACCCGCCGTGATGCCGCCTCTTTTTCAATCTCGATCGCCCGTAAATTCGCGCCGGTGCCAAGACCGAGCATGGTATCGGTGCTCAACGACAATCCGACATCACTGCCACCTGTGCTGCTGACTGTGCCCTTGGCGCTCAGCCCCGGCAAAAATCCGGCGCGGTCAATTTTGGCCTTGGCCACCGACCGCTCCATTTCCGCCTCGGCCATCAACACCGCCAACGGCGTCGCGTCGTCCACCGACAGGCGCAATTCCGACAGCCCGCCAAGATCGCCCAAAGGCGTTACCGACATCGCGTTCAATTCGGCAATCGCTGCATTTGCGGCTTCGACCTCGCGGGACCGCGATGATTGCATTTCCGCCAATTTGTGCCGGATCACGTTGAGATCGGACATATCCGACACCCCGCCTTTGACCCGCTCCGACATGATCCACTCGAATTTCTGCATATCTTTCAAGGCTCTACTGCCAAGACCCGCCTTTTCGCGGGCCTCTTGCGCCGTCACATATAGCCCAAGCGCGGTATGCAATCGCGCATTGGTATCCACCGAGAGACTAACGGCGGCCACCTCGACATCGGCCTTGGCAAAATCGCGTTCCGCCTTTTTGCGCCCGTTGTCGAACAACACCTGATCAATCACCAGCGAGGCAATAACCGCGCCCAATGACGATAGCGAAATATTCGGCCCGATGGTGGGCAGCCAATTGGTCGACATCGCCTTGGCCCGCAATCGTGCCGAGCGCAATTCCGCCTCGGCGGTGCGGGCGTTGGCGGCCAAAACCGATACCGATACTTTGGAAAACGCGCTCTCGCCGGGCAAAATCGACCGGCGGGCCTGCAAGGTGCTGATGATACGGGACTCGGCGCTTTCCTTGGCGCGCGCTTCCTCGCCGGATGGGTCAGAGCTGGCAAATCGCGACACGATACCGCCCCCTTCACCGCCAGCGCCGTCCATACATCCGGCCAACGACAAAATCGCTGTGGTGGCAAACACCCCTGCCAGAACTCTTTTACACTGCCCCATCAATTGCCCCTTAAGCGGTAGCTTTTATTGATTTATTGGGGGCGCTCCGGTTTAGAAGCGCCCCGATTTTGGTCTTAGATGACGACCGTAATATCGTCGTCGATAATCAACGTGCCGGTGCTGCCCAATGTGTAAACATCATGGATCTGGCCATCAATTGTAGTGGTGGTGCCGGTATTGACCGCGCCTATGGCCGTTACGGAATCGTCGGTCCCACCCGTCACAACCAAGGTGTCGCTGTTGCTTGACAATGCCAACAAATCGGCCTCGGTGATGGTCAGATTGCTGTCATCGGCAAACTGAAGATCCACGGTTTCGATCTGATAGGCGCCCAAACCCGCGTTGGACAATTCGACATTCGACGTCGCGGTTTCATCCAGCACAAGATACGTCCCCGACACATTGCCCGCCGCGTCCTCGGACGTGACAACAAGGTGCGACCCGTCGGGCACCGTGGTGTCAAAGCTGAACAAGGTTTCGTTGATCGCCACAATATCGGTTTCTGTGCCCGAAACATCGCTCAGGGTGCCGTCTGCGGCCACTTCTGTCACCGTCAAATTATCGCTGGTCATATCCGTCGAGATACCGCGCGTTCCGGTAATATCACGGGTATATGAATCAATCACAGGCCCGTCCGGTGCCTCGGTATCAATCGAAAGCGTGTCATTGATGCTGCGGGTGTTACCCGCCGCATCAGTCGCCGACACCACAATTGCCGCGTCATAGGTGCCCGCCGCTATCCCGCTTGCCGGAATATCGACAGTCCACGCACCGCTGCCATTTACGGTTGCCACATAATCGGTGCCCGCAAAATTGACAATAACGCTTGATCCCTGTTCAACCTGCCCGTTAAGGGTCACGCCGTCGCTGGCTTCGTCGGCATTGACCACATCATCGCCTTCTACCGGCGTTGTGGAATTGGCCAAGGTATTGACCAGAGTATCCACATCCACCGACCGGCTTGTGGTGGCGGTATTGCCCGCCACATCGGTCACAGCCACATCAATCACCGATGAATATTCGCCCGCAGGAAGATCACCCGCGACGAAATCCACAGTCCAGTTGCCGCTGCTGTCCACCGTCGCGGCGTGGGTCACACCCTCGATGGTGACATTCACAGTCGATCCAACCTCGACCGTGCCCGATACCGAAAATCCATCGGCCAATTCGGCTTCGTTGATCACATTGTCGCCTTCAATCGGTGCAATCGACACGGAAAGATTTTCAACCACAGTATCGACATGCACGGTGCCGGTTTCGGTCAACGTATTGCCCGCCGTATCCGTGGTTGTCGCTGTAATTGCTGCGTCATAGGTGCCTTGCGGAATTTCCCCCGCCGCATAAAACGCGGACCAGTTGCCGGCCCCGTCGGTCACAACCGAATGGGTCACACTGCCAAGCGTTACCGCGACAATCGCCCCCGGATTGGACGTCCCGGTCAGGGGCACGCCATCGCTGGCTTCTACCGCATTGATTGTCCCGTCGCCTTCAATCGGCGCACTGCTCAATGTCAAACGTCCGGCATCGGTATCAACCCGCACCGTATCGGTTGCGGTGACAACATTGCCCGCCGCATCGGTTGCAACCGCGGTAAGCGTAGCATTATATTCACCTGCCGGTATTTCAGAGGCGGTAAAATCCACGCTCCAACCACCGTCTGCCGCCACCGTCGCACTATGGGTCACGCCCTGGAATGTCACCTCGACGGTTGATCCGGGATCGGTCGTGCCGGTCAGGGTCACACCATCTGCCGCTTCTGCTGCGTTGATGATATCGTCGCCTTCAACCGGCGTGGCGGAAAATGCCACATTGGCCTCGGTATCGACACGGAAGGTATCAGTCGCTGTGGATGTATTGCCGCTCGGACCCGTCGACGTCACGCTTGCCGTGGTGTCATAGGTGCCGGCCGGAATCTCGCTTGCGGCAAAATCCACAGTCCAGTTGCCCGCCGCGTCCACAGTGGCCGCATGGGTGGTGCCCTCGACAGTCACATTTACCGTTGATCCCGGTTGCGTTGTGCCGGTCAGGGTCACGCCATCGCTGACCTCAACCGCATTGACCACGTCATCACCTTCAACAGACACGTTATCAAACGCAACGAAACTAAGCGTATCAATATCAAGATCGCCGCTCACCGTCTGGGTATTGCCCGCGCCATCGGTGGAAACCACCGTCATGGCCGAGGTATAAGTGCCCGCCGGAATATCACCGGCTGCGAAATCCGCACTCCAGTTGCCGCTGCTATCTACCGTTGCGGTATGGGTCACACTTCCCAAAGTCACCTGCACCGACGATCCAACCTCGGCGGTCCCCGTCAGGGTCACCCCCGTCGCTGCTTCGGCGGCATTGACCAGATCATCACCACCGGCAAGGCCGGTATCAATGGTCACACCTGTGGTTGTATCCACCCGCACGCTGCGGCTTGTGGTGCTGACGTTGCCGGCCCCGTCGGTTGCTGTCACGCTAAATTCGGCGTTATATTCACCGCTGGCAATCTCGGAGGCGGCAAAATCCACGCTCCAGCTGCCATCGGCGGCCACCGTCGCATTATGGCTCACACCGCCAAAGGTCACGCTCACGGTTGATCCCGCTTCCGAGGTGCCGGTCAGGGTCACGCCATCGCTGGCCTCGGCGGCATTGATAACATCGTCGCCTTCAACAAGGGCCGCATCAATCGCCACATGGCCGATCGTATCAATCCGCACCGTGCCGGTCACGGTATTGGAATTTCCGGCCGCATCCGTGGTCGTTGCGGTGATTGTCGCGTCGTATTCGCCACCGGGCAAGGCCGATGTGTCATAGGTCGCGCTCCAGGTGCCATCACTAGCAACCACAACGTCCTGGCTCACCCCGTCAATATCAACGGTAATGGTCACACCCGCGTTCGATGTGCCGGTCACGGTGAAACCATCCGCCGCTTCGGAGCCATTCATCGTGCCGTCGCCCTCGAAGGTGGCGGTATTGATCACAATTGGATCGGGAATCGTATCAATCACCACCGTATCGGTGATCGTCGTGGTATTGCCCGCATCATCGGACGCCACAATCGTCACTGTTGAAGAATACTCACCACCAGCAAGTTCCGTCGTGGGGAAGGTCACGGTCCACGTGCCATCTGCGCCAACAACAGTTGTATGGCTAAAGCCACCCACCGTCACCACCAAAGAAGCGCCAATTTCACCTGTGCCCGACAGGTCTACGCCACCGGCATGGGTCACAGCGTTAAACAAATCACCCGTGGAATCCACCCCATCGGTAAATTCGACAACCGGACCAATGGTATCCACATCAAGCGTTGGTCCAACCAGATCGACAATCGTGCCATCGGGTTCAACCACATGCACATCAACGATAAATTCGCCCTCACCCGGGAAAGTATCATCGACAAATGTCGTGGTCCAATTGCCATCCGCGTCCGAAACAGTCACCACCGTTTCGCCACCAATCGTTACCGTCACCTCGGAATCGGGTTCGGCCCGCCCGGTAATGGTTACGGTGCGATCCGCGTCGGTTGTGCCATCGCCGCCAATGGTTATGACACCGCTTTCATTCACAGTCGCCGCGATATGCACGCTGCCGGTGTCACCGCCGCCAAGAACGCCACCGCCAAGAACCGCCGCGCCCGCGCCAACACCCCAAAGCCCAGGCCCCGCAAGAAGCCCTGCGCCCAGCATGGACACTTCGCTATCGGCGGCAACAGCCGCGTTCATAACATCGGTGCCGCCGAGAAAAATAAGATCGTCCGAGGGGCTCCATTTCCCCCATTGTTCTGTCGGGCCGTATTGCGCGTATAAAACGCCCTCGGACCCTTCAACAAGATCTACCTCGTTGAGATATCCATCCGCCGATACAAACAACCGGCTGTCGGCCCCGCCTTCTTGGGAAAAATATCCTTCGAGAACCACAACACGGCCATCCGCCAGAACAATCTCGAGATTGTCACCGGCGCGCTGATAGCCATTTAGGTCCGATTGCCGGAGATTAAGCGAGACTTCCACACCACCACCGGCGTTAATTGCCGTTACTGCTTGATCTTGAGAAATTTCACCACGTGTAGTTTCGCCCGCACCTGTGCGGACGACGAAATCGATCGCCTTCATAATACCACCATTTACCTCATTCACGGCGTCTTAACGCGCCATTGGTATTGTAATTCCCTGACATTTAACGCAATCTTGCCACATTCAAAAGAGTCAATTTTGCAACAGACCACAAAATGTGGTGCCAATGCGCACCTGTGACCTCTGGGACTCACTTTCCGCCCACCGCATCCGCTCATTGGAAATTCAACAAAAGGGGAATTGACACCCCGCGCGCCTTGAACCGTGCGGAAGCCGCCCTTGCACTGCGCCGGATTGGTCAAAAATCAGGAAACCCTGCCAAACTTCTACAACCCAAAGCCAACCAGCCAACCGCCGCTTACAATTGTTTCGCCTAGCGCTACCCATATTACCATCATTGCCTTCGCCGCCACCCACCAAAAGCCGCCGCGCGAAACGCAAGATTCCATGCCAGATCAAATGGCGGACCGCATGGCAAATCTGAAAACGGCGCCCGGTTCAATGACCACCCGAGGCCCAGCCCTACATATTCGGGTAGTTCGGCCCATCGCCCCCCTGCGGCGTCGCCCATGTGATATTCTGGCTCGGGTCTTTGATGTCGCAGGTTTTGCAATGCACGCAATTCTGGAAATTGATCACAAACCGCGGGTCTTTACCCTCCTCGCGCACAATCTCATATACCCCCGCCGGGCAATACCGCTGTGCCGGTTCGTCAAATTTCGCCAGATTCACGCCCGTCGGAATATCCGCATCCGCCAATTGAAGATGGCACGGCTGTGCCTCCTCGTGGTTAGTCATCGCAAACGACACATTGGTCAGCCGGTCAAACGACAATTTCCCGTCCGGCTTGGGATACTCGATCACTTTATGCATATCCGCCGCCTCGGTGGCCTGCGCGTCGGTTTTCCCATGCTTGAGCGTGCCAAACAGCGAAAACCGGAAAATGGTCTGGAACCACATATCAAATCCGCCGGCAAACAGCCCACCCAGCGGGCCAAGCTTGCCGGTCAACGGCGCAACATTGCGCACCTTCTTAAGGTCTTGCCCAACCGGACCGGCGCGCAATTCAACATCATAATCTTCCAGAGTATCGGCCGCGCGCCCGCCCTTGATCGCCGCATAGGCCGCTTGCGCCGCCGCCATGCCCGAATGCATCGCATTGTGGTTGCCTTTGATACGTGGCAAATTCACCAAACCCGCCGAACAGCCCAACAATGCGCCCCCCGGAAATGCCACTTGCGGGATCGACTGCAACCCGCCCTTGGTCACCGCACGCGCGCCATAGGCCACCCGCTTGCCGCCCTCCAGAAGTTTCGCCATCATCGGATGATGTTTGAACCGCTGAAACTCCATATAGGGATACAAATGCGGGTTCTTATAGCTCAGATCAATAATATATCCGACATAAACCTGATTGTTTTCAAGGTGATACACGAATGACCCACCGCCATTCTTCCACCCCAACGGCCACCCCATCGAATGGGTCACTTCGCCCTCGTTGTGATTTTCCGGCTTAACCTCCCAGATTTCTTTCATCCCGATACCGAATTTCGGCACATCACAATCCTTGTCGAGATCGTATTTGGCAATCACTTCCTTGGACAGCGATCCGCGCACGCCTTCCGACAGGAATACGTATTTCCCGTGCAGTTCCATCCCCGGCTCATAGGCCGGTCCCGGCGTGCCATCGGCGTTCAAACCAAACACACCGGCCACCACACCCTTCAATGCGCCGTCATCATGATACACCAACTCCGAACAGGCCATACCGGGGAAAATCTCGACACCCATTTCCTCGGCTTGCTCGGCCAACCAACGCGTCACATTGCCCATCGACACGATATAATTACCGTGATTGTTCATCAACGGCGGCATCACGAAATTGGGCACCCGCAACCGGCCGCCCTCGCCCAGAATAAAGAGATTGTCCTTCTTCACCTTGGTATTAAGCGGCGCGCCCTTGGCCTTCCAATCGGGAATAAGCGCATCAAGACCGCTGGGATCAAGCACCGCCCCCGACAGGATATGCGCCCCGATTTCGCTGCCTTTTTCCAACACTACAACCTGAAGATCACTGTCCAGTTGCTTTAACCGGATCGCCGCCGATAGACCCGCAGGCCCCGCGCCCACAATCACCACATCATAGTCCATCGTTTCGCGTGCTTCTTCGGTCATATTTCAGGCTCCCCTAAATTGCTGGCGCAAGATTCTTTCGCACCTGCATATGCCGCACCTGCACACCGCGTCAATCCAAACGCGCCGTCATATTGCCCTCTACCCGCCAATTGCCTACACTAACTCCCCAAGGGAGAACGGCATATGACCATTGAAATCTGGCTGGCCTTTACCTAGCCCGAATTATTCATGAAGCGGCGTAAATCGTTTGGCGGGCGTAGATCAAGCTGTTGAAATGTCGTATGATTTTGGTGTTGAACAAGATCATTCACCTCCAGCAGAAAATCCAACCCACCATGAATGACGATACGC
>JAUZRV010000115.1 GCA_030950105.1 Rhodobacterales bacterium
GGGCAGCGCGGCGATTGTCACCTCGGCGGGGGCCAGGGCCTTGGCCACCGGCAGCGCGCCGGTTGCCATGGCGCAAGGTTTTGCCGACGGTGAAAACATGCCGCTGGATTTGATGCTTGAAAACCTGCGCCGGATCATCGCCGCCACCGATCTGCCGGTGTCCTGCGACATTGAAGGCGGCTATGGCGTGGCCCCCGAAACCGTCGCCGACACCGTGCAACAGGTCATTACCGCCGGTGCCGTCGGTTTCAATTTCGAAGACCAGATTATCGGCACTGACACTCTTTACGACATCGACACCCAGTGCGCCCGCATTGCCGCCGCCCGTGTTGCCGCCGACGCGGTTGTGCCGGATGTGATGATCAACGCGCGCACCGATTTGTTTCTAAAATCCAGACCCGATGATCACACCGACGCGATGCTTGACGCCGCAATCACCCGCGCCATCGCCTATCACGCCGCCGGGGCCGATTGCTTCTTTGCGCCCGCATTAATCGACCCGACCCTGATCAAACGCCTGTGCGACGCTTGCCCGATGCCGGTGAATATCCTCGCATTGCCGAGCGCCCCGGATAACGCCACTTTGGCCTCTCTCGGTGTCGCGCGCATAAGTTACGGGCCGGTGCCTTACAAAAAAATGGCCGCATGGCTTGGCGACGCCGCCAAAGCCGCCATCGCTTATTCCTGATAATATTCGCACCAAAGCCCGAAAAATCGAAACAAGCGTGCCCAGATCACGTATGCACGTCAACCATACGTAAATACATACGCGACCCATAACCGGATTTTCGCCCTGAAATGGCCCCGACCTTCGGGGCCATGAACGCCCTTTTACCGCCCCTTGAACAGCCCGCCAAATATTCCGCGCACGATGCGCCGTCCGGTCACGCCGGTGAGTTCTTTCATCACGGTTTTGGCCATGGCTTCACCGAAACTATCCGCCTTTTTGCGCCTGCTGCGCGACTGAGTTCCCGACCGTGTGCGCGGTTTCGATGTTGATCGAGAAACCCGCCCGCCGGAATAGCGCCTTGCCGCCTTGAACTCGCGCTCTGCCGCTTCGACTTCTTCCTCTTTTGCCTCTGCCGCTTCGGCCTCTTTGGCCGCTTCTGCGGCGCGTGCGTTCAAAATTTCATAGGCCGATTTGCGGTCCAGCACCGTTTCGTATTTTCCCGCCACGGGAGATGTATTTATCGCCTGTTGGCGCGCCGCATCGCTTATCGGCCCAAGCTGCGAAGACGGCGGCCGGATCAACGTGCGTTCCACCACGCCCGGTATCCCTTTCTTGAGCAACATCGAGGTCACCGCCTCGCCAATTCCGACCTCTCGAATGGCTTCTTCCGTGTCAAACCTCGGGTTCTCGCGGTAGGTCTCGGCGGCCAATCGCAGCGCCTTGCGATCGCGTGCGGTAAAGGCGCGCAACGCGTGTTGAAACCGGTTGCCAAGCTGGCCCAGAATATCCTCGGGCACGTCCGCCGGATTTTGCGTGATGAAATAAACTCCGACCCCTTTGGACCGGATAAGCCGCGCAACTTGTTCAACTTTATCGACCAACGCCTTGGGGGCATCGTCAAACAACAGATGCGCTTCGTCAAAGAAAAACACCAGCTTTGGCTTGTCCGGATCACCGACCTCGGGCAGCTCCTCGAACAGCTCGCTGAGCAACCACAACAGGAACGTCGCATAGAGGCGCGGCGACGACATCAACTTGTCCGAGGCCAGAATATTGATCCGCCCACGTCCGTCCGGATCGGTGCGCATAATGTCGGATAATTGCAACGCCGGTTCGCCGAACAACAAATGCCCGCCCTGATTTTCCAGCACCAGAAGACGCCGTTGAATCGCCCCGATGGATTGCACCGAAACATTGCCATAACGCAGTGATAATTCGCCGCGATTTTCCCCGACCCAAACCAGAAGCGCCTGCAAATCCTTGAGATCCAGCAGCGCCAAACCCTGTTCATCCGACAGGCGGAACGCGATGTTCAAAATGCCTTCCTGCGCGTCGGTTAATTCCAACAGGCGGCTCAACAACAGCGGTCCCATTTCGGCCACCGTGGTGCGCACCGGATGGCCGGATTGCCCGAATAAATCCCAGAACGTGACCGGAAATGCCGCGTATTTGTAATCCTCGAAACCGATGGTCCCGGCGCGATCACTAAACGCTTTGTGCAGCTTGAAATCCGCACTGCCCGCCGCCGCCAATCCCGATAAATCACCCTTCACATCCGACAGAAACACCGGCACCCCCGCCGCGCTAAATTCTTCCGCCAAGATCTGCAACGTCACCGTTTTCCCGGTCCCCGTCGCCCCCGCCACAAGCCCGTGCCGGTTGGCATATTTGAGAGACATATATTGCTTCTCGCCATAATCCGTCCCGCCACCGCCGATAAAAATGCCATTTTCCAAGAGCTTACCCCCTAATACTTTATAATCTTGCGCTGAACATACTAATTTAACCAATGAGTGCCACAATGAAATTGTTCAAATCGTGATGTCCTCATGATTTGGACAGACTTCCTCCCTGTCAGACTGGCCGTGCCCATTTCATATGTGGCACGGTCCTTTTTTGTGGCGCGTTTTTTGTGGCGCGTTTTTTTGCGGCACTTTCTTTTTTTTCTGGTCCCACCCTTTACGTCTACTTGGCAATTCCATGCCGGAACCTCGCAACTTCTTCATTTTACGATGTTTAAAGCGCCGCGCCTTAAACCCGAGGCGGGATTAAGGCGCGGCGCCGCATACCCTCTCGACGTCTCGTGCGCCTCGCCACAAACGTGTGATTCAAGTTTCTGGCGAGACGCTTTATCTGCCCGATCACGGAAACGAATATGGGTTTCCCTGTTGACGTGAGGCCACATTTATCATAGTGTCCTCAAAAGACTAAGTCGGCCAGTTCGACGGGGAAAAACAAAAAACGGGGATCTTTCGGGGTCCCTGTTTTCAATTCCGCCTCCTGTTTTACACCACTATTTGACTCTGTAATCAGTCAAGGCCTCGCGTTTTGCAGCAATGTCAAAAAAATGGCGGATTTTACCCGATATCCGTTTCAATCACGCCCATACCTGCGGCAACTTTCCGCCTCGCAAAACCGTCTTGATATCATTTTGGGCCTGACACCGCTTTTGGAGCGTGCTAATCTTTGGGTAATGTTTCAACACAAACGGGGATCATTCCATGCCCATCACAACGAAATTCTCTTTGGTTTTGCCACTGGTCGCCGCAATGGCCGTTGCCATGCCATCCTTTGCACAAGACGATAACGCGACCACAGAAACGGCCAGCGAAACCACCACAGCGGCAGACAGCGATCTTGCCCTTGGGCAAGAGGTCGGCAGCGAAGATCTCGGCACCACCTATGCCAAAGAAACCATTGGCGACTGGACGTTGCAATGTGTCCGTTCCCAACTCGAAGAAGATCCCTGCCAGCTCTATCAATTGCTCAAGGATACAGACGGCAACGATGTCGCGGAAATCAGCATGTTCCGCCTTCCCGAAAGTGGACAGGCCGTGGCGGGTGCGACGATCATTGTGCCGCTGGAAACGCTGCTTACCGCAGAATTGACCATCGCCGTTGATGGGGCCAAAGGCCGCCGTTATCCTTTCGCATTTTGCAATCCCATCGGTTGCTATTCACGCGTCGGGTTTACAAAAGAAGATTTGGGCGCCTTCAAACGCGGGGCGCACGCCACACTTACAATTGTGCCTGTGCTCGCACCGGATGAAAAAGTGGAACTGAATTTGTCATTGACCGGGTTCACCGCCGGTTTCGCCAAATCCTCGCGCTTTAGCCAATAAAGCGTTCCTAACAGACCGCCTTACAAGGCCCATACCCCGCACGGGTGTGGGCCTTTTTCTGTTTGCCCACCTCGGGTGCTCTTAAATCTTGCGCAGTGCCAACACCGCATTAAGCCCGCCAAACGCAAACGCATTATTAAGTGCGACGTCGATATTGGCCTCGCGCGCCACGTTGGGCACCACATCAAGGGCACATTCGGGGTCCGGTTCCTCATATCCGATGGTGGGCGCAATTATCCCGTCGCGCAGCGCCATGATACAGGCCAATAATTCAACCGCGCCCGTGCCCCCGATCAGATGACCATGCATGGATTTGGTCGAACTGATCATAAGATCATCGGCGTGCGCCCCAAAGGCATCGGCCACCGCCGCCGATTCGGTTTTGTCATTGGCCGCCGTGCCGGTGCCATGGGCATTGATATAGCCGACCTGATCCGGCGCAATCCCCGCATCCCGCAGCGCGCCGGTGATCGCGCGCGTGGCCCCGCGCCGCGATGGCATCACGATATCGGCGGCGTCCGACGACATGCCGACCCCGATCATTTCCGCCAAGATATCGGCCCCGCGGGCGCGCGCATGTTCATATTCCTCGAACACAAATACCCCCGCGCCCTCGCCCTGCACCATGCCGTTGCGGTTGGCCGAAAACGGGCGGCACGCATCGCGCGACATCACCCGTAAACCTTCCCACGCCTTGACACCGCCAAAACACAGCATTGATTCCGACCCGCCGGTGATCATCACTTTCGACATGCCGCTGCGCACCATCGAAAACGCTTGTGCCATTGCGTGATTAGACGACGCACAGGCCGTCGATACGGTAAACGTCGGTCCCTTGAGGTTATGTTCCATGCTTACGTGGCTGGTGGCGGCATTGTTCATCAATTTGGGCACCACAAACGGATGCACCCGGTTTTTCCCGGCCTCGTAGACGCTGCGGTAATTGTCATCCCATGTGGAAACCCCGCCCCCCGCCGTGCCAAGAACCACGCCCGATATTTCCGCCAATTCCCCCGAGAATATCAAACCCGATTGCGCAATCGCCTCTTTCGCGGCGAGCAGGGTAAATTGGGTGAACCGGTCATAAAGTGCGATTTGTTGGCGGTTGAACTGCGCCTCGGGGTCATAGCCTTTGACCTGCCCGCCAATACGGATCGACAGGCGTTCAACATCGCGAAATTCCAGCGGCCCGATCCCGCAACGCCCCTCGCGCATCGCCTCCATCGTCTCGGCAACCGAGGTGCCAAGCGCATTGATGGTGCCCGCGCCGGTGATAACAACGCGCTTCAACCTGTTGGTTCTTCTGTTTTTTGTTGCGCTATCAACGTCTCAATTCCGGAAATTATCGTCGCAACCGAGGTAAGATCAAAATCACTGTCGTCGGGTTTGTTGGCATTAAACGGCACCGAGATATCGAACGTTTCCTCGATTGAAAAAATGCTCTCGACCAATCCCATAGAATCAATGCCAAGGCTTTCAAGCGTCGAAGTTTCCGAAACATCCGACACCTCGAGCATGGCCTGCTCCGCGATCAGCGCGATCACTTGATCCTTGATATCCATGTGCCGCCCTCCGCTTTTTCGCTCTCATTCTTTTATGCGTTATCGTCGGGCTTGGAAACTGCCTTTTTCAACGCTGCGACATCGCGAAACAACCTTGGCAGCCGCCGCAGCCCTTTGTAAATCTCGATCTGGCTGTCCATTTTGACCGCCGGATAACCCAACATAACCCGCCCCGCCGGCACATTTGCCAACACTTTGGTCGCGCCACCAGTGATCACATTGTCTCCGATAAACAGATTGTCACTGATCCCGCTTTGGCCGCCAAGAACCACATTGCGCCCGATACGCGTCGATCCCGCAATCCCAACCTGCGCACAGATAAGACAATTATTCCCGATACTTACGTTATGGCCAACCTGCGCGAGATTATCAAATTTGACACCATTGCCAATCACCGTATCGCGGATCGTGCCGCGATCAATGCACGCATTTGCCCCCAGTTCCACATCATCCCCGATCACCACCGAGCCAAGCGAATGTATACGCGCATAGCTTTGAACATCGTCAACTGCCTCTTTGCCAAGGCTCGCGCGCGCCCGTTCCACCCCTGAGGGTTCCGGCGTGACAAAAGAAAACCCGTCACCGCCAACCGTCGCACCGGGTTGCGCGATAAAACCCGCGCCAATGCGCACCCGCGCGCCGATTTTCACGCCTTCGCGCAGGAACGCATTATCGCCAAGCGACACCTGTGCCCCGATAAAACATTGCGGCCCGATCACCGATCCCGCGCCAATAACCGCGCCCGCCGATATCACCGCCAGCGGTCCAACCGATACGCCATCCCCCAACCGCGCCGTCGAATCAATCACCGCCGAGGGATGAATTCCCGCGCCAAACCCCTGCCCCGCATCCATCATCGCGGTCAGTCCCGACATGGCAAACCGTGGCCGGGGTGCAATAATCGCGGCCTCAAGGCCAAGCGCGCGCCAATCCGCGCCCTCCCAGAGCATCGCCGCACGGGCGCGCCCTATGCCAAGATCCACGGCATATTTTTCCGACATGGCGAGCGCAATATCCCGCGCTCCGGCCTCGGCTGGTTCCGAAACTCCGGTGATCGAAATATCAACCGCGCCAAAGGCCTTCGCCCCGAGCGCCGTCGCAATTTCTTGAATTGTATAAGCCATCTGGCAGATCCCCGCTTGCAGTATGCGAGTTTGCTTTACTCGCCTACGGAGCGCAATACCACCCCTGCCTTGGCCAGTGCATTCCAGATCCGCCCGTCGCGACCATAGACATCGCGGCGGAAATTGATTGGCCCTTTGGCATTGGTAAACGCGGTGCGATAGATGATATGCACCGGAATTTGCACGTCAAGCGGCACCACGGTTTCGCGGCCTGTATCAAGGATTTGTTTGAAATACGCCTGCGGATTACGTTCCTGTTTGGCCAACAACGCATAGGCAAAATCAAACGGTTGCTGCAACCGGATACACCCGTGGCTAAACGCGCGGGTTTCGCGGGTGAACAGGTTTTTCGCCGGTGTGTCATGCAAATAAATGTTGTATTTATTGGGGAAAATGAACTTCACCAAACCCAACGCATTGCGACGCGACGGCGGCTGTTTGATATCAAACGGAAAGTTGCGTGCACTATATTGGCTAAAATCAATATTGGCGCGGCTGACAGTTTGGCCACGACCATTGATCAAACGCAGGTGGCCGGCGGCATTGGCATTGCGCTTAAACATCGGCAGGTATTCTTTGACAGCGATCGAACGCGGCACATTCCATGTTGGATTGATTACCATATGTTCCATTACATCGGAGAATTCCGGGCTGCGACGATCCAGAGCGACGGCACCAACAACGGTGCGGGTTTGAAACGTGACCTTGCCGTTATCCACGATACGCGCCGAATAATCGGTCAGATTGACCAGAATATGACGTTTTCCAAGCGGCTGGTTCAACCAGCGTTCGCGTTCCAGCGCCACAATAACCGATTGCAACCGCGCCTGCACACCGACATTGATTTCCGTCATCGTGCCCGCGCCAATCACCCCGTCAGGCGATAGGCCATGGGTCAATTGAAACTTCTGCACGGCCTTTTGAATATTGGCGTCATAGGTCTGTGTCGAGCTGCGTTTGAGAAACCCCATGGCCATCAAACGGTTGCGCAAAATCACCACGGCATTGCCCGTGGCCCCCGGCTTAAGCGTCTTGCCGGGCACCTGTTGCCCCCAGCCGCCTTTGCCAAGCAACCGCTCAAGACGCAGCTTTTCCTTTAACAAACGGGTGTATTCCGGCGATTTCGGCGGCAGCGCCTTTAGGAAACCGGCCGGCGAACTTTTGACGAAATTCACCAGATAGGACACCCGGTCACGATACGGGATAGCCCGCACAATGCCGCTGTCGACGCGGCTCGGGATCAAGGCGCCGGTTTGGATATCACGCGCATATTGCAGGAACACCGAACTTATTTTCACCTCCAGCGCGCCACGTTCACGCGGGGTTTTGGCGGCTTTGAGCGCGGCCTTGAGACCGGCAACATCATAGCGCGCGACCGGCAGGCCATGCACACCGGCCTGTGCCAGCACCTTGAGAAGCGCGCTCCGGCGGCTGCGATCACGGCCACTGTTTCCGGTCCAGATTGGCTTATATTCATTGGCGCGATAAAAGGCGGCGATATCTTTGTCGCGCGCTGCGGCCTCGGCGATGGCTTGTTTAAACGCCGTAACTTTGGTTTGGGCCTGCGCATTTTGCGCCCCAAAAGGGATCGAAATAACAATGGTCAGAAAAGCGAATAATAAAAAATTAATGGAATGACGTGTCAATTGCCGCATCGAAATAAGCCCCTGTACTGGAAAATTGCGCATTTAGGTCCCTACAATGGGCAAAAAACCGCCAAATGTCCATTCACATTTTGGCGACAATGCGGTCGATACCCAATATATGGTGGCTCTCCGCACTATTTCGCGCAAATCTGGCACGTTTGCCATAATTTCAGCAAAGTTTCGCCGAAAACCCTTGATAGGAACAATCTGCCCTAAATCGCACTTGGTTGGCGATTCGATCTATGCCATAAGATGCATACATCTGGGGATGAGATGGCAGACGCCACGTAACATCGTGGTTCACAGGTAAGCGACGGGCGCTATTGTTATGACTGAACAAAATTCCACACCCGATTTGCAAAGCGCAAATTCGAACACGATCCAAATGACACGGCGCGGCCTTCTTGGCGCCTTTGCTGCAACGGCTGTTGTGGCGACACCGACATATACCAAAGCCGCCGGTTTCATACGCGGCGCTGGTGATATTCGGCGGGTTAAACTGTTTTCTGCACGCACTGGTGAACGCATCGACATGATCTATTGGGTTGATGGGAAATACATCAAGGACGCGGTGAAAGAGCTCAATTATTTCTGGCGGGACTGGCGCACCGACGGCGTCAAAGCCGTGGATTTGCGCACGCTTGATATCCTTGCCGCCTCGCATAATCTGCTTGAGGTGACGGAACCTTATATGCTGCTTTCCGGGTATCGCAGCCCGGAAACCAATGCAATGTTGCGCCGCCGTTCGCGCGGTGTTGCCAAAAACTCCCTTCATATGAAGGCCCAAGCCGCCGATTTGCGCCTGGCGACCCGTTCGGTCAATCAAATGGCACGGGCTGCTATATCGTGTCGCGCCGGGGGCGTTGGCAGCTATTCCGGTTCGAATTTTGTGCATATGGATTGTGGTCCGGTGCGCAACTGGGGCAGATAAACCGGCCCTGCCCCTCCAGAATACATCTCTGAATACAGGCGGCAGTTTTGCCGCCTTTTCTTTGTTCAGTGCATATATCAGCTCGCCCAAATCAGGCCTTTGCCATTTTTTCCGGCCTGTAGCCCCCCCCCCCAATCGAACGTTCGAATCCGGCGCACCAACCAGTTCGCGCCTGCCTGACATTGACATTGCCGTTGACATTTGTCGTATAATCCATATTTTAATGACACCTGTCACATACGAGCCTTGCCATGCCCCACCTTCGCCTCATCGACACCCCACAAAATGACCGGCCAAACCCGCCGTCGAACCCTGACAAGGGCGCGCCGCGATTCGCGACCGACGAAGTGCAAGCCATGCAACGCGCGATGATTAGCCTTGGCCAACGCTGGGCGCTCACCGATGATCAACTCTCGACCCTTCTGGGCGAGATTTCCGTGCGCACCTTGCAGCGCTGGAAACACGGGCAATATGGCCGCCCCAATATCGACACATCGGCGCGCATGTCGAATCTGCTGGGGATTCACAAGGCCCTGCGCCTGTTGTTCAAAGACTCCGCACGCGGCTATGCCTGGATCAAACGCCCGAACGAGACCTTCAATGGCGCAACCGCGCTTGATGTCATGCTCGGCGGCCAATTGACCGATTTGATGCGGGTGCGCCGTTACCTCGATTCGATGCGCGCGCCTTGGTAAATCCTCTATGCTAGATTCCGCACAATAGGCACCGCATGACCAAAACCGCCCCGATCACCCACATTCAATGGCCCCGCTATCATCGCCTGATCAATTCCGCCTACCCGCCGATTGACCTGTTCGAAGATATCGCTGATCCGCAGGACTGGGCGCTGTTGGCCCGCGCCGAAAGCCATAGCAATGCCCGCCTCTCCGAAACCATTGGCGCGCTCGATAATGTGCCACCTCAACGGCGGGTCGGCGGCACCGGCGCCACCTATGTTATGGCCCCGTTCACCCATATTTCACCGGACCGGCGCGGGCGCTTTCATGATGGCACCTTCGGGGCATTTTACGCCGCCGATACATTCGAAACCGCCTTGTTTGAAACCCTGTATCATACCGCAAAATTTCCCGCTACCACCGCCGAGCCACCCGGATGGATCGCCGATATGCGGGAACTGACCGGCACGATTACCGCCGATCTTGTCGATATTCGCGGCGGGTTTGGCGCGCTGCATGATCCCGACGACTATAGCGCCGCACAACACTTTGCCCGCGATGCCAAAACCGCCGGCCACAACGGGATACTCTACAACAGCGTGCGCGACGAGGGCGGCACCTGCTTTGCCGCCTTTTATCCCGATGTGATGTCGGTGCCGGTTCAGGGGCGGCACCTTTCCTATCACTGGAACGGTGCGCGCATTGATCTGGTCAAAGATCTTGGCAGTGGTCAGGTTTTCGAAGTGGTGCCTTGATCGCGGTTATTTGCCGGTCAAAACCGCCGATACCGGGGCCAATGCCACGCGATTGGCACGGTCCTGCAATCCCCAGAGCAATAGCGCACCAATCGTGTCGGCGCGCAGCCGCCCCACCATGATCACCCCGCCATCTTGTTGACCGGCCTTGAACGCCGCATGATCGAGAAACCGCCGGATCGCCTTGGCATTTTGCCCTTTGCCATCGAAATCCCGAAACACCGCCGCCGCCGGAACACCGGCCTTAACCGCGAGCTTCTGCGCCGTGTTCAACCCTTTGGGAAACAGCACCAAACCAAGACCGCTTGCCTGTGCAATGGCCGTCACCTGATCCGACACCGCGCGGTTGCCCTGAATACCGCTCTGCGCGCCCTCCATAATCGCCACCGCTTCGGGGACGGCGCGTAATTTTACCGCCATATTGGCTTCGACGTCCTGCCCCGTCGCCTCGGCGGCAAGATCCACAAGCGCGAGAACCTCAAAACCGGCGCTGCGATAATCCGCCATTGCCTCGCCCGCCTTGTCCCACGCAGTATCAACCGCGAAACTGACCGGATAAGGAAAGGCCGATAATGCTTCAAGCCCGATCGGGCTGGTGCCGTCGTCAATCAGAACAATCGCCATCACCGGTTTATTGTCGGGGTTCTCGAAGCCAACGGCAAAGCGTTCAATCGGCGGCAAATCGGCTATATCGGTCTGGTTCATTGCCTCTGTGCCAGCCTCCTCTGTGCCAGCCTCGGTCCCGGTCCCCGTGGCCGTGGCCGTGGCCGTTGCAGGATCGGGCGCACCAAGGGTCGGCAATCGATTGGTGGCCACATTGGGGGCCAGATTTTGAAACGGTTTCACAGCGGCCACAACATCCGTATCCGGATCGGATTGCAGCGCAATCCTTGGGCGCGGCGCGGGTGCGGGTTGCACCGCTGGCGTCTCGGATTCGGTGGTTTCCGGTGGTTGCGCCGCTGGCTGCATTGCCGCCTGTATATCCGGTGCAACAGCGGGTTGCGCTGGCGGCTGAACCGGCGCGACCGATGCCACCACCGGCGGCGTGTCGGCTGCGCGTTCAATTGCATCTTCGCCCACAGTTTCCGCCATTTCCGGCGCGGTCATATCCGCGTTATCCGCCTCTTGCGCGGGTGGCACCGGCACCGGCGGCGCCGACACCGTATCCACTTCGAGCGCTTCCATCAACGGTTGTTGCGGTTGCTCGGGCTGGGCCTCCTGCACGGTATTATTATCGGTGTCTTGCGCGGTCTGCGCGGCGGGCATTTCGGGGGCCAACTCGGTGCCGTCGCTCACAGTAAGCGTGCCTGAAAACGCGCTCTCGGTGCTGCCAATCTGTGGCACTTGCGGGGGCGTCGGTTGCGCTGGATCGGTGGAAATCGAAAGCGTCTCGCCCTCCTGCGCGACCTGCGGCAAGGCAGACCGGGCGCTCGGGATCGCAACCGGCGTATCGGTAACCACATCCACCTGTGGCGCATCCCCCGATTGCGGGGCCTGCATCGCGCCCTCGGCATTTCCGGTGTCCGGTTGCGTGGCCGACGCGGTATCTGCCCCCTGCATTGGCGACAAATCATCCGGTTCCGGCGCAATAACCCGCGACACCCCGGTGGTTTCTTGCGTGGTTTGCGCATTTTCGGGTGTGTCCGAACCGGGCAATGTGGCCGGTGTATCGCGACGCGAGGTGTCAAACTGCGATCCCGCCGGCACCTCAAGCGTGGCAGACTCCGGTCCAACTGCATCCGGCAAATCGCCCATCAACGACGCGCCACCCGCAACAACGACCGACACAACAGCCCCCCAACCCATTCCTGCGTAAAATCCGCCCGCCAATATTTCGTCCTCGCTCTTGCCTGCTTCGATCCAACCCTGCGCCGCGCCATGCAATTGCATCCCCCGAGGGGTTCGCCGCTACGCAATGGGACATTGCACCCCCTTGACGGTTTGCGCTATCCCTGACCATGTCATTGTTATGACTATAGCGCAGGCGGGCCACAATCCTCCAGCCCCCAAAATGCGCCCGATGTAGGCCCCGAGACAAGAAAGACCAAATATATGCTGCTGTTGATCGATAACTATGACAGTTTCACCTACAATCTGGTGCATTACCTCGGTGAACTTGGCGCCGATGTGGTTGTGCGGCGCAATGACGCCCTCACTGTGGAAGCGGCCATGGCGATGAACCCCGCCGGTATCCTGCTGTCACCCGGTCCCTGTGATCCCGATCAGGCCGGTATTTGCCTGGCCCTTACCAAGGCCGCCGCCGCCGCCAAAACCCCTTTGATGGGCGTTTGCCTTGGTCATCAGGCCATCGGACAGGCGTTTGGCGGCAAGGTCGTGCGCGCCACCGATATCGTGCACGGGAAAATGGGCAATATGCATCACACCGGACAGGGTCTGTTCAAAGGTCTGCCCACCCCGTTTGACGCCACCCGCTATCATTCCTTGGTCGTGGAACGCGCCACTTTGCCCGATTGCCTGACAATCACCGCAGAACTGGAAGATGGCACCATTATGGGGCTGGAACACAAAACCCTCCCGATCCACGGCGTGCAGTTCCATCCCGAATCCATTCGCTCGGAACATGGCCACGCCCTGTTGCAGAATTTTGTTGATCTGCTGCCGACGCCCACCCCCCAATCGCAGAAAGTCCCCGCATGAGCGACGCCCTCAAACCCCTGATCGACGCCGCCGCTAATGGCCCTTTGACCCGCGCGCAGGCCGAAACCGCCTTTGAAATCCTGTTTGAAGGTCAGGCGACGCCGTCCCAGATCGGCGGGTTCCTGATGGCGCTGCGCACCCGTGGCGAAACCGTCGAAGAATACGCCGCCGCCGCCGCCGTGATGCGTGGCAAGTGCAATGCCGTGCGCGCCCCCGAAAACGCTATGGATATCGTCGGCACCGGCGGTGACGGCAAAGGCACCCTCAATATTTCAACCGCCACCGCGTGTGTGGTGGCCGGTGCCGGAGTCGAGGGCGCCAAACACGGCAATCGCAACCGGTCGTCAAAATCCGGTGCGGCGGACGCCTTGGGACAGATGGGCATTGATGTCATGGTCGGCGTCGATGTGGTCGAACGCGCCCTGGATCAGGTCGGCATCGCCTTCATGATGGCCCCGATGCATCACCCCGCCATTGCCCATGTCATGCCCACCCGATCCGAACTTGGCACCCGCACGATTTTCAACATCCTCGGGCCGCTGACCAACCCTGCGGGCGTTAAACGCCAACTCACCGGCGCATTTTCGCGTGATCTGATCCGCCCGATGGCCGAAACCCTGCTTGCCCTTGGATCAACCAAAGCATGGCTGGTGCATGGCTCCGACGGCACGGACGAGTTGACAATTTGCGGCGTCTCCTGGGTCGCTGCCCTCGAAAACGGCGCTGTGACCGACCGCGAACTCCACCCCGAAGATGCCGGCCTGCCCGAACACCCGTTTGACGACATCATCGGCGGCACACCGGCACAAAACGCTGTGGCCTTTCGCGCCCTTCTTGATGGCCACCCCTCGGCCTATCGCGACGCCGTGTTGCTCAACTCCGCCGCTGCATTGATGGTCGCCGACCGCGCCACATCCTTGCGCGAAGGCGTCGAAATGGCCCGCCACAGCATCGACAGCGGCGCCGCCAAAGGCAAAATCGAAGGGTTGGCGCGGATCACGTCACAGTAATCTTACAGTAATCTTACAGTAATCTTACAGTAATCTCGCCCGATTTTCCGCTATTTTCCCTTCCAGTGGACGGCCTGCACATGCGCGCCCGCCGTGGCCAGGACATGCGTTTCACCCGCGCCGCGATCCGGCCACATCCGCACCGTCAATCGCGGCCCTTGTTGTTCAAATTGCTCAAACGCGAGCCATGCCAACGGGGCCTGCGCACTGGCCCGCGCGCCTGCGGCCTCCATATGGTTCACAATCCGTTGCCGGGTCTCGGGTGGAAAATACTGATAGGCGATGGAATGATATAACACCTGCACCATTCCATTTTGCCCCTGCCCACCAATTTCCCGCTCAACCCACGCTGCGGCCTCCATCCGGTCGACCTGTGGCGGCTCGGCGCGCGCCAAGGCAATTGCACCGTTGACCCGCGCCAATCGCTGCGGCTGATCCGGCCAGATATAGGCAAGCAATCCTTCGCGCTGCCCCCGATCCACCATATCCAGAGGCCCAAGATCACACCCGCGTCGCGTCGCAATCTCGGGTTCTACCGTGGGTGCGGCCCGCCCGTGCCATTCGGGGTTCAAAACCACCTCTGCCCCGATCCGCCCGCGTTTCATCCCGCCAAAATCATATTCAAACCGGTCCATGCACAGGTTCAAACCGGCACTGGCCCCGACTTCGAATATCGCCAAGGGAAGGCCGAATTCTGCGGCAATCACCGCCATTCCAGCATATAGAACGCCGGAACGCGCCACTTCGTTGGTTTGTGGCGCGTGATCCAGCCAACGACAAATCGCGGCGTCCTTGGCCGATATCGCCGCCATAACCGCCGCGCCAAACACCTCTTGGTCGGGCAATTTATGCGGCGGGTAAAACCGCGCCAATTGCGGCAACTCCCCTGCCCGCGCCAAACCGTTCAACGCTCCGGCACATCGCAATGGCACACTGTGGCCCATCGCGCCGGTGTCCCCGATCCAGTCCAACACCCGCCGCCCGCTTGCACTGCTCCGGTCAAGACGCGCGCCCAATGTTTCAACCACCAAGGCCGTCAACGGCGATCCCAAGGCCCGACACCAAACCGCCTGTTGGGCAAATGTCGCGCGAATTTCATCTTCTCTGTTTTGATCTGTCATTGGGTCATAATAATCATGCCGTCGCGATTTCCCAACCGAATTTCACACCTGTTAACAAACCCGCAGCGCACGCGGCCTTACCCCACCAAAACCGCATCACCCTATGCACGCAATACATACGTTTTACATACGCTATATATACATCGATTTTCATCCGTTTCTCCTTGTAACCACATTTCCCACGCGATTCGCCCGAAATGACCGATTACCCCGCGTAGCAACACCTACCCGTTAACATTTGCACCCGCCAATTGCCGGTTGCACCGCATTGCCCCCCCCTGACATTCGCGTTAAACTACTCTCCATGAGTACAATTCTTGAAAAAATAAAAGCTTACAAGCTTGACGAGATCGCCGCCGACAAAGCCGCGAAACCCTTGGCCGATCTGGAAAACGAGGCCCGCAATGCCCCGCCTGTGCGCGGGTTTGCCGATGCCTTGTTCAAGGCCGCCCAAAACGGTTATGGCCTGATCGCCGAGATCAAAAAAGCATCGCCCTCCAAGGGGTTGATCCGCGAAGATTTCAACCCGCCGGAACTGGCCAAAGCCTATGAAAAAGGCGGGGCGACCTGCCTTTCTGTGCTCACCGACACCCCAAGTTTTCAAGGCTCTAAGGCGTTTTTAGTAGACGCGCGTGCCGCCTGTGAGCTGCCGATCCTGCGCAAGGATTTCATGTATGATCCTTATCAGGTCGTCGAGGCCCGCGCCCTTGGCGCCGACTGTATTTTGATCATCATGGCCAGCGTCTCGGATGATCAGGCGGCGGAACTGGAAGACGCCGCAAATCAATGGGGACTGGACGTGTTGATCGAGGTCCACAACGAGGGCGAATTGACCCGCGCCGCCGACCTTAAATCGCGCATGATCGGCATCAACAACCGCAATCTCGATACGTTTGAAACCACCCTTGATACCACGCGCACCCTGTCGAAACTGGTGCCACCCGAGCGCATGATTGTCTGCGAAAGCGGCCTGTTCACCCCGGCCGATCTTGCCGATATGGCCCGCTATGGCGCGCGGTCTTTTCTCATCGGAGAAAGTTTAATGAGACAGGAAGATGTCGCCAGAGCCACCCATGATTTATTGGCCAATCCGCTGGTCTCTCCGCAATCCATGGGAGGCATGTAAATGGCTGGTCTTACGCACTTTAATGCTGTTGGTGACGCCCATATGGTTGACGTTTCCGACAAGAAAATCACCGCCCGTGTGGCCACTGCCGCCGGGCACATCCGCATGGCCCAAGCCACGTTTGACATCATTAGCGAAGGCCGCGCCAAAAAAGGCGATGTGCTCGGCGTGGCCCGTCTTGCCGGTATTATGGGGGCCAAAAAAACCGCCGACCTGATCCCGCTATGTCATCCGCTTCCGATCACCAAAGTCGCGGTGGAATTGACCCTAAATCCTGCCCTGCCCGGCGTTGATATTACCGCCACCATCAAAACCACCGGCCAGACCGGGATCGAGATGGAAGCCCTCACCGCCGTCTCGGTCACCGCCCTCACCGTCTATGACATGTGCAAAGCGGTGGACAAGGCGATGGAGATCGGCGCAATTCGTGTCACCCTGAAAGAGGGTGGAAAATCAGGTAGATACGAGGCGAATTGATGGAGACACTTAATGGGTAAGGGCCGCTCTCTTGAGCTCTATTTCATCGACGGAAAACCCGACGGGATGCTCACCGCCGAGGTTTTCAACTGGACCGGCCACGTTTTAATGATCCCGCGCACCCGTATAGTCGACGCCTTGAAACGCGGCGAAGCGGGATATACCGGCGTCTATATTCTATTGGGCGAAACCGAAAACGGGGCGCAGGCCTATATCGGGGAAGCCGAAGATTTGGGCATGCGTCTAAGAGGCCATGTGGCGAAAAAAGACTGGTGGGAAACCGCGGTTTTGATCACCTCGACCGCCAACAACCTACACAAGGCCCACGTGAAATATCTTGAATCGCGCCTTGTGGAAATGGCCCAGGAAACCAAGCGGACCCCCTTGGAAAACGGCAATTCCCCCACCCGCAGCAGCCTCTCCGAGGCCGCCACCGCCAACATGGAAGAATTCCTCGAAACCCTTATGATGGTGCTGCCCGCCATTCAGGTCGACATGTTTGTGAATAAGGCCAAATCTTCAAGATCCACCGCAAAAACCACGTCATCCCCCGCCGTTAACCACCTATTTGAACTGGTATCCCCCCGTCTCGGAATCCATGCAACCGCAGAGCTTAAGGATGGCGAGATGATCCTCAAAAAAGAATCAATAGTAAGAGAAAAATGGGTTGGGCGGGCGTCTTTGAACAGCGGTTACAAATCATTGAGAGATCAGCTTGTCGAAAATGGCATTCTGGATCAGACCATGAAAAGTGCAACATTCAATACAGATTATGCGTTTTCGAGCCCCAGTGCAGCCGCTGCTGTGGTTCTAGGTAGAGCTGCAAACGGCCGCACAGAATGGAAACTCAAAGGCACCAACACCACCTATGCCGAATGGGAAGCCGAACAACTTAACCTGAAAGACATTGACCAATGATCACCGTTGACGCCGCCCTTGACCGCCTTTTTTCCCTTACTTCGCCGCTTGGCACCGAAACGGTTGACCTCGCACAGGCCAATGGGCGGGTGTTGGCCGAAGGGGTTGTTGCCCTGCGCGACCAACCGCCGTTTTCGGCGTCGGCAATGGATGGCTATGGCGTTGATACCACCGCCGTTGAAATTGGCGCGGTCTTCAAAATGATCGGGGAATCTGCGGCCGGTCATGGCTTTGACGGGACCGTTGGCAAAGGCGAGGCAATCCGCATTTTCACCGGCGCCCCTGTGCCCCAAGGCGTGTCGCATGTGGTTATTCAGGAAGATATTGACCGCGATGGCGACCAGATCACCATCTCTGATCGTCTTGGCGCAGGTCCCAATATCCGCCCGCTCGGCGCGGATTTCACCAAGGGTCAGACATTCGCCGCCCCGCGCCGTTTGACGCCTGCGGATATCGCCCTTTTGGCCGCGATGAACATCCCGCAAGTCGTTGTTTTCAAGCGCCCTGATGTGGCGCTTATTTCGACCGGCGATGAATTGGTGATGCCCGGCGAGGTGCCCGGCCCTGATCAAATCATCGCCTCCAATACGTTTGGCCTCAAGGCGATGCTTGAAGGCATGGGCGCGATTGCCCGTATCCTGCCGATTGCCCGCGATAATATTGCCTCGCTGGAAACCGCGTTTGATCTCGCCAAGGGGGCCGATCTTGTGGTGACAATCGGTGGTGCCTCTGTTGGCGATCATGATCTGGTCGGGGATGTGGCGGCATCATTGGGGATGGAGCGCGCGTTTTACAAAATCGCCATGCGCCCGGGCAAGCCGTTGATGGCGGGAAAAATGAACGATGCGGTGATGATCGGCCTGCCGGGAAATCCGGTGTCGGCGATGGTCTGCGGACATGTATTTCTGGCGCCGGTGATCAATGCCATGTTGGGCCTTGGCAATCATCGCACCCCGATTCAAACGGCAACTTTGGCCGATGAACTGCCTAAAAACGGGATGCGCGAACATTATATGCGCGCCGTGGTTATGCAGGGGCAAATCGGGGTGTTTGACCAACAAGATAGCGCGTTGTTAAGCGTGCTTTCCAACGCCAACGCCCTGTTGATCCGCCCGATCAACGACGAAGCCCGCAAAGAAGGCGATACGGTTTCCTATCTGCCAATTTAAAGCCTTTTGCATTTTTTCTGAATCAGGGGAAATGGAAAAAACCACGCCCCCTCGTTGTTGTGGGCGTTTTGCATCCAATCTGAGCCGCGGACTATTTGTAAAACGCTTTGGTGCGCCGCACAGGGTGATTCAGAGAAAGTGGGATTATCGTTCTGCCGCGATGATCTCGACTGCCTTTGCGCGGTTATCCTGTACGAGTTCAATCGCCCTGGTTGGTGATTTTGCGATGCGTTTGAGCAGGGTGATAGCGGCGCTG
>JAUZRV010000116.1 GCA_030950105.1 Rhodobacterales bacterium
AGCGTATCGTCATTCATGGTGGGTTGGATTTTCTGCTGGAGGTGAATGATCTTGTTCAACACCAAAATCATACGCCATTTCAACAGCTTGATCTACGCCCGCCAAACGATTTACGCCGCTTCATGAATAATTCGGGCTAGAGGTGCGCCGGATACCGGCATAGCATTTGAAAGATCGTTACGTGGAAAAGATGGTCGACCAATGTCCGGAGGGCGAGCGTTTCAGCGGTGCGTCGACTAACCAATCAGGAGTTCGCCGACATATTGCAGTTTGGCCTTCAGGAGCTTGATGGCCCGAATGTGCTGCCTCGGCACGAGGTTGTGCCGCCAGCGGAAGTCACTGGCAATCCGGGGATGGCCGAGGCGTCTGCTCCATTTGAATCTGCGCCATTGGCCGGGTTCAGGCCTGAGGTTCTTATGTCGCGTAAATTCAGAGACCAATCGTTCGCACGGCAGGTAAAAGCGGCATACGGGGGGCGGTGTGCCATATCCGGTCTTGAGTTGCGCAACGGGGGCGGGCGGCCCGAGGTTGAGGCGGCTCACATCAGGCCGGTTGCGCATAACGGGCCTGATATTGTGCGAAACGGGCTTGCCCTTTCGGGGACATTACATTGGATGTTTGATCGCGGGTTGATCTCGGTTGCAAGTGATTACCGGATATTGGTTTCCCACAATAAAGTAGATGGTGAAACGATCAAACGGTTGATTGCACCCGAGCAGAAATTGTTTCTTCCCGAGAATAAAAAAGATTACCCGCATCCGGAATATTTACGGTTTCATCGTGAAACGGTTTTTGGGCAGGTGGCCTAAGTTCAAGAACCGCTGTCTTCTGGCGGAAAAGCCGATTCTAGCCCCACACAACATCGCCCAGAAAGATGTAGCCCGCGCCGTAGATGGTTTTGATCAGGCGCGGGTTTTTTGGGTCTTCGCGCAGTTTGGTGCGCAGGCGCGAGATGCGCACATCCATGGCGCGGTCGAAACTCTCGGAGGCGGCCCCGCCGAGGCTTTCTTGCATCGCGACACGGGAAATCAGGCGTTTGGGGCGTTCAAGAAACAGGCGCAGCACCTCGCCTTCGGCATGGGAAAATGCGGTTTCGTCGCCTTTTTCGTCCTCAAGAACATAGCGGTCAAAATGGGCAATCCAGCCGTTGAATTTGGCCGTGTCACCGGATTGGGGGTTAGGTTTGTTGGTGCGCAGACGGGCGCGCACGCGGGCGACGACCTCGGCGGGATCAAAGGGTTTGATGATATAATCGTCGGCGCCAAGTTCAAGGCCGGTGACGCGGTCCTGCACCTGTGCGCGCCCCGAAATGATGATCACCGCCGCCCCTTGTTCAAGCGCGAGACGATGCACGAGGGTAAGGCCGTCGCGGTCGGGCAACGACAGATCCACAAGGCAGACGTCGGGGGTTGTGGTGCGCAAGGCGGCCTCGAATTCGGTGGCGCGGCCAAAGGACAGGGTGCGAAATCCGGCTTCTTCCAAGGCGTCGCGCAGCATGGAACGAATGGCGGGTTCGTCGTCGAGAATGGTGACGAGTGGGGCGGTCATGGGTGAACCTCGGTTTGGAGAGCTGCGGTAAGGGCGGCATTGAGCGCGGTTGCGGAAAACGGTTTTTGCAGGACGGGGGCGCGGGTTGCGGCCTGTTGATGGAGCGGGTGATCGGTGGCCAGCGACGTCATCATAATGATCGGATGCTGTTGCGCGATCTGGTCGCATAGATCAATGCCGGTCTCGGACCCTTCGAGGGTGATATCGGACAAGACGAGGGTGATATCGGGCAGCTCGTTGATCAGGGCGCGGGCCTCGCTTGCGCTGGCGGCCTCGATCACGGTGTGGCCGGATTGGGTGAGCATGTCCCGCACGCTGGCGCGCAAATCGGGGCTGTCTTCGACCAGAAGGACCAGACCGGGTTTGATCGGGGGCAGATTTTGGCGCAGCGGCAGGCGCAGAGTGACGCGCGCACCGTTTCCATGATTGGCGAGAGTGACGCGGCCACCGGACAGTTTTGTCATGTTGTAGACCATAGAGAGGCCGAGACCGGACCCTTCGCCGCCTTTGGTGGTGTAAAACGGTTCAAGCGCGTGTTCGAGGGCGGCGTCGGAAAATCCGGTGCCGGTGTCGGCAACGCAGAGGTCAACCCAGGTGTCTTTGACGGTTTTGGCGTGGACCGAGATTTCGCCGGAGTGGCCGCAGGCGTCGCGCGCATTCAGGATCAGGTTGAGCAGGGAATCCTGCACCATGCCGGAATCGAGCATCAAAGCGCGTTGATCAACCGCGTTGGTGATGCGCAAGGACACGTTTTCCGAAAGGGTCGGTGTGATCAAGGTTTTGAGTTCAGTCAGGAGCGCATCGAGGTTTGTGGGTTCAAGAGTGACCTCGCGCGCACTTGTCATATCGGCGATTCGGCCCAGCAATGTGCCACCGCGACGGGCCGCAGAAAGGGTGGCCTCGATCAGGTCACCGGCTTTTTCCGGGAGGGTCATGCGGGAAAGTTGGCTCTGCATACCCAAAATGATGGTCAGCAGATTAGAGAAATCATGGGCGAGGCCGCTGGTCAGATGGGCGGCCATTTCACGGCGGTGGGTCTGTTGCAGGGCGACGCGGGTCTGGGTTTCTTCGGTGACATCCATCGACAAAATATAGACGCCGTTGATGTCGCGGCGCGCACCATCAGGGGTAAAGGCGACGCGGATTCTACGGGTGCTTAATTCGTGGTCAAATTCAAAAATCGAGGGTTTTCCATTGAACGCGGCGTCAAGGTTTGGCTGAATTGCGGTATAGGCCTGATCGCCCAGAGCGTCGCGGATATGGTGGCCCAAAACATCGCTGGAACTGCCCGGCATCACGGTCTTCAATTGCCGGTTTGAATAGGTGTAGAGACGGTCAAGGTCGACGTGGGCGATATGTGCGGGCATCATTTCAGAGGTAAGACGAATACGCGCCTCGGAATCGGTTAGCTGGCGCTTGGCCTCCTCCAGAGCGGCATTGCTGGCGGCGAGTTGGCGATTGGAAGCGGATAATTCCTCAGCATATTCAATCAGTTGGTCGGATAACTCTTCGGAGCGGGCGCGCAAGAGTTGCTCTTGTTGGCGCGGGCGGGTGATGTCGGTATAGACCGTGACCCAGCCACCTTGGGGAAGCGGGGAACCTTCTACCGCGATGGTGCGGCCATTGTCGCGGGTGCGTTCCATATAATGGGGCTCAAATGCGCGGGCCTGTTGGACACGTTGGCGCACAAGTTCATCGACGTCATCAACGGGACCGTATTCACCGCGCGATGCCAGAAAACGGATGGTGTCGGCAAAGGGCGCGCCGGGGGTAACAAGCGCCTTGGGAAGGTCGAACATTTCGCGAAACGGACGGTTGGACACGACGAGAAACAAGTCGCGGTCATAGATCGACAACGCCTGTTGGATCAGGTTGAGACCTGCCATCGTCTGGGCCATCGTCTGGGCCATCGTTCGGGCCTGGGTTTGGGCGTTCAATTGGCTCTGATGGGTTGCCATATCCCCTCCGGTTTTGGCGATGTTCCCTTTTGGCCTAGCACCGGAAACGTGATTGGCAAAGGGGGCAATTCCGGCTGTTACAATTCGTAAGAATTGAGAAATGTTCACGAATAAGTTGACGCACAGTGTGAAACCCGCACCCTTAGGCAGGGAAAGAATCGCCCTTAATTGGGGATCTTTGTCCGTTTGGTGAAACGACGGACATTTGGGAGGACTGGATTTGGCAACGACCGAACAGGTTATGAAACCGGCGACCGATGGACTTGCGTCCATTCCGGCGCTTTTGCAACGCAACGCCAAACAATTTGGCAGTAAGGCCGCCTATCGCGAAAAAGAGTATGGCATCTGGCAAACCTGGAGCTGGGCGATGGTGGAAAAGGAAATCGAGGCGCTTGCCCTTGGTTTCATCAATCTGGGCGTTAATGAGGGCGATTTTATTGCTGTCATCGGGCGCAACCGGCCCTATCTCTATTGGTCGATTGTGGCGGCGCAATCCGTGGGCGCGGTGCCGGTGCCGATGTATGCCGATGCCTCTGCCGAAGAAATGGCGCATGTTCTAGAACATTCCGGCGCGCGGTTTATCATTGCCGAAGACCAAGAGCAGGTGGATAAAGTGATCGAAGTGCAGGAAAGCCTGCATCAGTTCGAACATATGATTTATCTTGATCCGCGCGGGATGCGCAAATACGATCATCACCAGTTGCACGAATTTTCTCATGTGCAAAATCAGGGCCGCGCGGCCTATGATGAATTTATTACCGACTTGCAGGAACGGCGTGCCAAACTCAATTACGATAGCACCTGTGTGATGCTTTATACGTCGGGCACCACGGGGAAACCCAAGGGCGTGGTGTTGTCGAACCGCAATATTATCGAATCTTCGAAAAACAGTTCCGAGTTTGATCACTTGCGCGCCGGAGACGAAATCCTCGCTTATTTGCCGATGGCATGGGTTGGCGATTTCATTTTCTCGATCGGGCAATCCTATTGGACAGGGTTTTGTGTGAACTGCCCCGAAAGCGCCGATACGATGATGACCGACCTGCGTGAAATCGGGCCGACCTATTATTTTGCGCCGCCACGGGTGTTTGAAACCCAGTTGACCACAGTGATGATCCGTATGGAGGACGCCAGCCCGTTCAAAAAGAAGCTGTTTGATTATTTTATGGCCCATGCCAAGAAAGTCGGGCCGGATATTCTCGATGGGAAACCTGTCGGGATGATGGATCGTTTCAAATATTTCCTTGGTGATCTGGCGATTTACGGCCCGTTGAAAAACACCCTCGGGTTTAGCCGGATTCGTGTGGGATATACCGCCGGTGAGGCGATCGGGCCGGAGATTTTCGAATTCTACCGCTCGCTCGGGATCAACCTCAAGCAGCTCTATGGCCAAACGGAATCAAGCGTGTTTATCACGGTGCAGCCGGATGGCGAGGTGCGCGCCGA
This sequence comes from Rhodobacterales bacterium, assembly GCA_030950105.1. Lineage (GTDB taxonomy): Bacteria > Pseudomonadota > Alphaproteobacteria > Rhodobacterales > Rhodobacteraceae > JAUZRV01. The sequence goes on from JAUZRV010000116.1 coordinate 4,953, forward strand.
TACGGTGGGTGTGCCGGCGCCGGATGTGGAGTTGCGCATTGAGGAAAACGGTGAAATTTTCTATCGTGGGCCGGGCACATTTGTCGAATATTACAAAAATGCCAAGAGCACGGCAGACACCAAAGATGCCCTCGGGTGGGTGGCCACAGGGGATGCCGGATTTATTGAGGAATCATCAGGGCATTTGCGGATCATTGACCGCGCCAAAGATGTTGGTCAGATGGCATCGGGGGCGTTGTTTGCACCGAAATTTGTTGAAAACAAGCTTAAGTTCTTTCCAAATATTCTAGAGGCGGTGGTGTTCGGTAACGGGCGCGAAACCTGCACCGCGTTCATCAATATTGATTTGACGGCGGTGGGCAACTGGGCCGAGCGCAATAATATTGCCTATGCGTCGTATCAGGAATTGGCCGGTCATCCGCAGGTTCTCGAGACTGTCCGCGCGCATGTGGAAGACGTCAATAAATCGGTCGCGCAAGATGCGATGTTGTCGGGGTGTCAAATTCATAGGTTCTTGATATTGCACAAAGAACTCGATGCGGATGACGGTGAAATGACCCGCACAAGAAAAGTGCGCCGCGGGATTGTCGAGGAGAAGTTCAGCGATCTTCTGGTCGGGCTTTATGATGGGTCCAAAACCGTAAGCACGGTGACCGAAGTGACCTATGAAGACGGGCGCAAGGGATCAATCAGCGCGACATTAACCATGGTTGATGCGGCGGTGGTGCCGGTGACAGCACACAAGGTAGCAGCAGAATGAGCGATAACTCACAGGATATTTCACAGGGTGGATATACCACCGTGGATGGTCGCAAAATCGGCGGCGTGATGATGGAAATGAAAAACATCACGTTGCGATTTGGCGGCGTGGTGGCAATCAGCGACATCAGTTTCAACATTCACGAGGGTGAAATTCGTGCCATTATCGGACCGAACGGGGCCGGTAAATCGTCGATGTTGAACGTGATCAGCGGGTTCTATAATCCGCAAGAGGGCGAGGTGTGGTTTCACGGTGCAAAGCGCCCGAACATGCGCCCCTATCAGGTGGCCGAACAAGGCATCGCGCGTACGTTTCAGAACATCGCGTTGTTTGAGGGCATGAGTGTGCTTGATAACGTGATGACCGGCCGTTTGACGAAAATGAAAAGCGGTATGTTCGCGCAAGCCTTGTGGAAGGGCAAAGCCGAGCAGGAGGAGTTTGAAAACCGCGAAGTTGTCGAAAAGATCATTGATTTTCTCGAAATTCAGGCGATCCGCAAGACGCCGGTGGCGCGGCTTCCGTATGGTTTGAAAAAACGGGTGGAATTGGCGCGCGCATTGGCGGCAGAACCGAAATTGCTGTTGCTGGATGAGCCGATGGCGGGGATGAACGTCGAGGAAAAAGAGGACATGAGCCGTTTTATCCTCGATGTGAATGACGAATTTGGCACCACGATCGCCTTGATCGAACATGATATGGGCGTGGTTATGGATCTTTCGGATCGGGTGGTGGTGATGGATTATGGCCGTAAAATCGGCGATGGCACACCGGCAGAAGTCTTGGCCAATCAGGACGTGATTGATGCCTATCTGGGGGTGTCACATGATTAATATTTCAATTGCAATGACGACAATCGAGGGGCGGTCCTATGTCTGATACATTTCTCTACGGTATCGAGGTCGTGATGAACGGGTTGATGGCCGGCGTGCTCTATGCGCTGGTCGCGCTCGGGTTTGTTCTGATCTACAAGGCGAGCGGAATTTTCAATTATGCCCAAGGGGTTATGGCGCTTTTTGCGGCGTTGACCTTGGTCGGCATCATGGAAGGTCAGGTGCCGTTCAGTCATCTTATCAACGCAATTTTTGGCACCAATATTCACCATTTCGGGTGGGAGGTTCCCGCGATTCTGGCGATTTTCCTGACGATGGGGGTGATGGTGTTGTTTGCCTATCTGGTGCAACGGTTTGTGTTCCGGCATCTGGTCGGGCAAGAGCCGATCATCCTGTTTATGGCCACTATTGGCCTCGCGTACTTCCTTGAAGGATTTGGCGATTTGATGTGGGGGTCGGAAATCAAGAAACTTGATATCGGGTTGGTTCAAGGCGCGTCGGTGTGGTTTGAAGACCTGACGTCCGGGCTTGGTGGCGACGGATTTTACGGGTTCTATATTGATGTGCTTGACGTAACGGCGGCCGTGGTGGCGGTTATCCTCGTGGTGTCCCTCACGTTGTTTAGCCAATATTCGAAACAGGGCCGGGCGATGCGCGCGGTGGCGGATGACCATCAGGCGGCATTGTCGGTTGGTATCTCGCTCAACTTTATCTGGATATTGGTGTGGTCGATTGCCGGATTTGTGGCACTGGTTGCGGGCATCATGTGGGGCGCCAAATCGGGTGTGCAGTTTTCGCTTTCGTTGATTGCACTCAAGGCGCTGCCGGTGTTGATGCTGGGCGGGTTCACCTCGATCCCGGGTGCGATTGTCGGTGGGTTGATCATCGGTGTGGGCGAAAAATTGTTTGAATTTATGATCGGGCCAATGATTGGCGGGGCGACCGAGGCATGGTTTGCCTATGTGCTGGCGCTGGTCTTTCTGGTGTTCAGACCGCAAGGTCTGTTCGGCGACAAAATCATCGAGAGGGTATAAAAATGTTTTACCGTGAAGCAGGTGATTTCAAAACCACATATGCCGACGACAGCCAGACGTTTCCGATCAAATTTGATCGCTATCGTTACTATCTGGTGCTTGCCGTTGCCTTTGGTGTTATCCCGTTTATCATCAATGATTATTGGGCCAATGCGGTGCTGTTGCCGTTTCTGATCTATGCGATTGCGGCGATTGGATTGAATATTCTGGTCGGATACGCAGGGCAGGTTAGCCTCGGTTCCGGCGGGTTTATGGCGGTGGGGGCCTATGCCACCTACAAGTTGATGACGTCGTTTCCCGATGTGAATATCTTTTTCCACGTGATCATAGCGGGCGGAATTACCGCGCTTGTGGGGGTAATGTTCGGGTTGCCGTCCTTGCGGATCAAAGGGTTCTATCTGGCGGTGTCGACATTGGCCGCGCAGTTTTTCCTTGTCTGGTTGTTCAACCGCGTGCCCTGGTTTTATAACTATTCAGCGTCAGGTCAGATCAGTTCGCCCGAGCGCACTGTCTTTGGTTACGCGGTAACAGGTCCCAATGCCGAAACCTGGGTCGCCTATTTGTTCTGTCTGGTGTTTGTCACCATCAGTGCAATCATCGCGCGCAATCTCACACGCGGGGCGTCGGGGCGTCGATGGATGGCGATCCGAGATATGGACATCGCCGCCGAGATTATCGGGGTGAACCCGTTGAAAGCGAAGCTCACGGCGTTTGCTGTGTCGAGCTTTTTCATCGGGATTGCGGGGGCATTGTTCTTTGCGGTTTATCTTGGATCAGCGGAAGTGGGCGACACGTTTGGCACCACAAAATCGTTCCTGTTGTTGTTCATGGTGATCATCGGCGGGCTTGGGTCCATCTTCGGCAGCTTTGCCGGGGCGGCGTTTCTGGTGGTGTTGCCGGTGCTGTTGAAAAACGTGTTGGTGGCGGGCCTTGGCTGGCCAACCGATACTGCGGCGCATCTTGAAATCCTGATCATTGGCGGGTTGATCATCACGTTTTTGATTGCCGAGCCACACGGTTTGGCGCAACTTTGGCGGGTCGCAAAAGAGAAACTACGGCTGTGGCCCTTCCCGCATTAGGCGGGGCGGCAGCATATCAATTTCGGTGTTTTGCACCGGATCCACATCGGACATAACCTAGGGAGGAAATACCCCGATGAAACTTAAACTAGCAACCTTGGCGCTTGGCGCCATGATGGCCACAGGCCCCGTGATGGCGGAACTTGTGTTCCCGTCGCTCGCGTATCGCACCGGCCCATTCGCAGCGGGCGGTATCCCGTTTGCAGACGGATATTCGGATTACTTTACGCTGCTGAACGCCCGTGATGGCGGCATTGGTGGTGTGATGACGGCGGTTCCAGAATGTGAAACCGCGTATAACACCGAAAAAGGTGTTGAGTGTTATGAAGCCCTTAAGGGCGACGGCGCGTTGGTCTTTCAACCTCTGTCCACCGGCATCACCTATCAGTTGATCCCGAAAACGACAGCGGATGATATCCCGATGCACACAATGGGTTATGGTCGCACGTCTGCCAAAAACGGCAAGGTATTTAGCCATACTTTCAACTACCCGGTCAATTACTGGGATGGTGCATCTGTTGGTGTGAACCACTTTAAAGAGCAAGCCGGTGGTTCGCTGGAAGGCAAGAAAATCACTTTGCTGCACTTTAACGGATCTTACGGTAAAGAGCCAATTCCGACATTGGAAGCATTGGCCGCGCAAGAAGGTTTTGACCTGACGATCATCCCGATTGATTATCCCGGTCAAGAGCAAAAATCGCAATGGCTGCAAATCCGTCGCGAGAAGCCTGACTATATCCTGTTTTGGGGGTGGGGCGTGATGAACCAGGTAGCGGTTCAGGAAGCGGTTAACATCCGTTACCCAATGGATCAGTTTATGGGCATTTGGTGGTCCGGTTCTGAAAATGACGTGATGCCTGCGGGTGCCGGTGCCGATGGTTATAAGGCCATTGCGTTCCACAATGTAGGCAGTGATTTTGCCGTATTTGGTGATATCCAGAAATATGTTGTGGATGCAGGCACTGCGGCCGGTGACGGATCAAACGTTGGCACGGTTCTCTATAACCGTGGTGTTTATGCGGCGTTCCTCGCGGCAGAAGCAGCGAAAACAGCCCAGGCCATGAGCGGCACAATGGACATCAACGCCTCGCAAATGCGCGATGCGATGGAAGCCCTTGAAATCACCGAAGCCAAAATGGCTGCGGCTGGTCTTGCCGGGTTTGGTCCGGAGTTCTCGGTATCGTGTGAAAACCACGGTGGCCCGGGTATGGCAGCCATTGCACAGTGGAATGCAACTGATCAAAAATGGTCGCTGATTACCGAATTCGGCCCATCTGATAGCTCGATTGTGAACCCGCTGATCGAAGCCGATTCAGCCGCGTATGCAGCCGAAAACAACATCGCAGAACGGTGTAACTAAGCACTGTTTCCGGCGGCCATAGCATCTGTTGTGGCCGCCGGATTTTGGAAATTTATGGAAAGATGAAAGCTGATGCTGGACGCTGCCGCAACCGCCAATGACAAGACCGAGACGGACGCCGAGACATTGTTGGAGGTCAACAGTATCGAGGTGATCTATAACCACGTGATCCTTGTTCTCAAAGGGGTAAGCCTAAGCGTGCCGAAGGGCGGAATTACCGCGCTTTTGGGGGGCAATGGCGCGGGGAAAACCACGACATTGAAGGCGATTTCAAATTTGTTGCGCTCAGAGCGTGGCTTGGTGACCAAAGGCACGATCCATTATCGGGGCGAGCGCGTGCAAGATCTTGCGCCGTCCGATTTGGTCAATAAGGGCGTTATTCAGGTGATGGAAGGGCGGCATTGTTTTGAACATTTGACCGTTGAAGAAAACCTGATGACCGGGGCCTATACGCGCAAGGATGGCAAGGGCGCGATCAGTGCCGATCTTGAAATGGTGTATAATTATTTTCCGCGGTTGCGCCAGCGGCGTAAATCTTTGGCGGGGTATACTTCGGGTGGTGAACAGCAAATGGTGGCGATTGGGCGGGCGTTGTTATCACGTCCCGAGACCATCCTGCTGGATGAGCCGTCGATGGGCCTTGCACCGCAGCTGGTTGAAGAAATATTCCAGATTGTCAAAGGCTTGAACGAAAATGAAGGCGTGTCTTTCCTCTTGGCCGAACAGAATACCAATGTGGCGCTGCGGTTTGCCCATCATGGCTATATTCTTGAATCGGGCCGTGTGGTTATGGAAGGTCCCGCCGCGGAATTGCGCGAAAATCCGGATGTGAAAGAGTTCTATCTCGGGGTGTCGGACGAGGGCCGCAAATCGTTTCGTGATGTGCGTTCATATCGTCGGCGCAAGCGTTGGTTGAGTTAAGCCACGTCCGAACGACCCCGAATTTACCAATAACGATTGCAGCCTTGGAGGCCGATCTATGAGCCGTTTTTTTGACGAACTGGAAACCCGCGACGAAACCCGGCGCGCCGACGATCTTGCAAGGGATTTGCCAGCACAGATCGCCCGTGCGCAAACATTGGCCGGATATGGCGGGACGCTTGCGGGGGTTGATAGTGCGACGATAACCACCCGTGCGGCGTTGGCCGATTTGCCGGTTTTGCGGAAATCCGATCTGGGCGCGGCACAGAAAAATTCGGCCCCGTTTGGCGGGTTGACAACATTGCCGACCAACGGTTTTGCGCATATTTTCCAATCTCCCGGCCCGATTTATGAACCGGGCAACATCAGCCATGATTGGTGGCGGATCGGGCGGGTTTTGCATGCCTGTGGCATCGGCAAAGACGACATCGTGCAAAATTGTTTTTCCTATCACCTGACCCCTGCGGGCATGATTTTTGAATCGGGCGCGCGCGCGGTCGGGGCGACGGTCTTACCGGCGGGCACGGGGCAAACCGAATTACAAGTGCGCGCCGCGCATGATATCGGGGTGACGGCCTATGCGGGGACGCCCGATTATCTCAAGATCATTCTGGATAAAGCCGATGAGATGGGGGTCAAACTCAACATCACCAAGGCGGCCGTCGGTGGGGGCGCGTTGTTTCCATCGCTGCGTCAGGAATACGCGGATCGCGGGATTACCTGCCTGCAATCTTATGCGACGGCTGATCTGGGCAATATCGCCTATGAGGTCGATGCACGCGGCGGGATGATTGTCGATGAAGGGGTGATTGTTGAAGTCGTCACGCCGGGGACCGGAACGCCGGTGGCCGAGGGCGATGTGGGTGAGGTGATTGTGACCTCGCTTAATCCCGATTATCCGTTGATCCGGTTTGCGACTGGCGATTTGAGCGCGGTGATGGCGGGCACATCGACCTGTGGGCGCACCAATATGCGCATCAAGGGATGGATGGGGCGCGCCGATCAGACCACAAAAATCAAGGGCATGTTTGTGCGCCCCGAACAGGTGGCCGACCTTGTGGCGCGTCATGACGAGATCACACGGGCGCGGGTTGTGGCCTCGCGTGCGGGCGAAATGGATGTGATGACCGTTCTGATCGAGGCGGCAAATGGCGACGTTGATGCCTATGCGGCGTCGGTGGTGTCCACGCTGAAGCTCAAAGGCAAAATCGAGGTTGTGGCAGTTGGCAGTCTGCCCAATGACGGGTTGGTGATTGAAGACCAGCGCAGCTATGACTAAGCCGTAAACCCGTTGAGAAAATTGGTGAGGTTTTCACCAAGTTCATCGCAGAGATAGCCGCCTTCCTGCACAAGGAGGGTGGGCAAATCGAGGGTCGATATCGCCGTGCCGATACGCCCGAACCCTTGCGTGGTGACCGCCAACCCTTTGAACGGATCCCCGATATAGGCATCAAGTCCGAGGGCGACAACCACCGCCGTTGCGCCGAAATTATTGATGCGTTCCAACGCCTTGGTAAGAGTATCAAGGTAAGCATCATCGCCGGTGCCGCGTGGCAAGGGCAGATTGAGATTGGCCCCGAGGCCCGCCTGTGTGCCGCGTTCATGGGCGTGTCCCCAAAAGAACGGATAGAAACGTTCAGGGTCGGCATGGAGCGACACCGTGAGGACATCATCGCGATTGTAAAAGATACCTTGGGTGCCGTTGCCGTGATGCACATCAACATCGAGAATGGCGACGCGGTGGCCGGCATCGGCAAGGCGTTGGGCGGCGATTGCGCTATTGTTCAGAAAGCAAAACCCACCGGCGATATCGGCAAATGCGTGGTGTCCGGGGGGGCGCGCCAAAATATAAGCGGCGCGGTCACCGGCCTTTAACAGATCGGCGCCACTAACGGCGGATTGGGCCGACCAATAGGCGGCCTCCCATGTGTGTTCTCCAATTGGGCAAGCGGTGTCAGCCATGTGAAACCCGGCCTGGCCCACGGCGGATTTCGGGTAGCTGTCGGTGCGATTGGCGGGGTGGATATTGGGAACAACTTCGGCACCGGCGCCGTCGATGTATTGCCAGCGCGCGAAAATATTTTGCAGAAATGTGAGGTATTCGGCGGTGTGAACGGCGGCAATCGGGGCAAGGCCCGCGTCCTGCGGCGCGATCATGTCACATCCGGCGGCAATCGCGCCGGAGCGCAATATGCCGATGCGCGCCACCTGTTCGGGGCTGGATTTGACGATGCCGTTGGCCATAAAATATTGCGGATCGTGGCGTGATTGGCGGGTATCAAGGACGGCTTTCATTGGCTTTTCTTATTCCCATTCCATTTGGCTAAAGGTCTCTTGGGCGTTGCGTTTGGCGAGACCTTCAAAGTTTTCCAGATAGGCGAAATCGGATTGGTCGATATTGACCGACCCGATCATATCGCCGCCACCATCAATATAATCTGCCATGCGAAACCGCAGATTTTGCAGGTAATCATAGGTGTCATGTTTGGCCGTCAACATATCGGTGGCGGGGCCGTGACCGGGGACCAGGTTTTTCGGGTTCAGGCCCGCAATGGCATCAAAGGTTTCGACCCATGTGAGGGTGTTGGATTGGCTACCAACGCCAAGGATACGGTTGATATAGACGATATCACCGGAAAAAACCGTATCGGTGGATTGATCCCAGATAAAGGCATCACCCGGGGTGTGGGCGCCGCCATCAATATGCACAAGGTTGAGGGTTTTCTGACCGACATTAAGGGTGAAGGTTTCGTTGAATGTGGTGTCGGCATAGGCGGGTTCGGTGCCGGTGAGGGCGTCTTGGCCAATCAGGGCGGTCAGCACCGTAAGCTGCACCGAAACCCGATCCTGTTGATCGGTGACGGCATCCTGCGAGGCGATGATGGTTGCGCCCTGTTCGCGCCAATACGCATTGCCAAGCCATCGGTGATCCTGCCCGCCGGAATTGATCACATGGGTAACGGGTCGATCGGTGATGGTGCGAATGGTGTCATGCAGGGCCTGCGCGCCTTTGCGGCTGCCACCGGCATCAATCAGGACGGCACCGGCATCGGTCACGATCAAGCCAAAGGTGGCGTTGTTGCCAAGGTTTTCAGGATCACGTTGCGAAAGTGGGCCAACGATGGCGTAGGTGTCAGGTGCAACGTTTTGAACCGTAAGCACAGGTTCGGCGACGGCGGGGCTGGCGAGGAATGCCAATGCGAAAAAGGTATGTTTCATGGGAGGAGTGTGGCGGGGATGAGTGGCCGAGGCAAGAGGGATCAAGAGGGATAGTGACGCAATTACGCGGGAAGGACATGACGTGCGGCGTGGTTTTCGGGGACATGCGCGAGGACGCTTTCGGTGATTTTCCTTTGGAAAGATCAGCTGCCGTGTTCTCCGCAGAAAACCCGCAGAAAATCCTATGGGTTCTCGGCTATAGGTGAGAGGCTGACAGCGACCCAAGCGGGTCTCGTTGTGGCTGCTTCCTTCCGGATCTGACCAGGTTGGCGAGGCGCCTGCCCGCGCCAACCTCTCGTAGAGGGATATAGGGGGGGCAAACGGGATTCGCAAGATCGGGTTTTAAAAGTCTATGCGAATTTGCGCAAACCCATCGCGGGTAATGCCGGTATCGCGCAGACGCACACCGTGGGCATCACCAAGGCGCGACCGTGCCGTGAGAGCGGTTTCGAACAGGGCAGAGGTGTGGGGCAAGGTCAAAAACGTCCAAATGGGAACCACCGTAGGAAAGACAGCCTTTTCGCGGGCAACATATTCGCGAATGACATCGCGGTTGGTTTCGCGGGCCTCGTAAATCACGTTCCCACGGGTCGCACCACAAAAATTACCACCATCGGAGGCGCGGTAACTGTTTGTTGCAACAGCAAATTCCATAGTGTCCGTGACTGCGCGCCCTCGTAAGAGAGATTCACTATGCGGGCGGAACCGGCGTTCCGCAGACGTCCGGCGGCGTCATATCTTGCGGGTTTCGAGATGTCGATTTGATAGGTTACACCCTTGATAACGTCAAAAAAGTAACAGGGGAAATCCGGATTAAGTAACATATCATTGCGTGTATTGGGACGGATCTGGTTGAAGGCACCACAGGATCGTTCAAGCCATTGGCGCAATTCCTGCCCGGTAATTTTGACGACCGTGAAAATGTCGGGGTAATAATATAGCCCGAATTATTCATCAGACTCCGGGTATTTCCTTCCGGCGCACTGGATCGGCCGGGTTGACGGCGGCGTTTTGAACTGAGTTTAGAGTGTGCGTTGAA
>JAUZRV010000117.1 GCA_030950105.1 Rhodobacterales bacterium
GTATCGTCGTTCATGGCGGGCTGGATTTTCTGCTGGAGGTGAATGATCTTGTTCAACACCAAAATCATACGACATTTCAACAGCTTGATCTACGCCCGCCAAACGATTTACGCCGCTTCATGAATAATTCGGGCTAAATCGACTTCCGCGCATTCAACGCCGCTGTAATCGTCCCGTCATCCAGATAATCCAGTTCTCCCCCAATCGGCACGCCTTGCGCTAGGGTGGTCAGTAACGTGCGCCCGTCGAGTTGGTCGGCGATGTAATGCGCCGTGGTCTGTCCGTCGACCGTGGCATTGAGCGCGAGGATCACTTCGGTAATGTCTTCGCTCGCCACCCGATCCACAAGTTTGGGGATCCGCAAATCCTCGGGGCCAATCGCATCCAGCGCCGACAGCGTGCCGCCTAATACGTGATAACGCCCCTTGAACACGCCCGCGCGTTCCATCGCCCATAGATCGGCCACGTCTTCGACCACGCAGATCAACCCGTTGCCGCGTTTATGCGAAGCGCAGATATCGCAAACATCGCTGGTGCCGATATTGCCGCAATTCAAACATTCGCGCGCGGTCACCGCGACGCTCTGCATTAGATCGGCCAGCGGGGTGAGGAGCAACGCGCGCTTGCGGATCAGGTGCAAAACCGCGCGCCGCGCCGAGCGTGGCCCAAGCCCGGGAAGTTTGGCCATCAGATCAATCAAGGCATCAATATCGCGGGTGCTGTTCAAGGCGTGCCTCTTGTCAGGTTGGCCAAATACGAGAGGGCGGATTTGGATATTTATACGAAAAAGAAGCCAAATTCAGGGCGCAATTACCGGCAGTTGTGCCTAGAACGGCAGCTTCATATCGGCGGGCAATCCCATGCCTTCGGTTAGCCGGCTCATTTCTTGCTGGGCGCGGGCGGATGCACGCGATTGCACGTCCTTGATCGCCGCCAAGATCAGATCTTCGGCGACTTCTTTGTCATCGGGGGAAAATATAGAAGGGTCTATTTCGAGCGATTTCAACTCACCTTTGGCCGTTGCGGTCACTTTGACCAAGCCGCCGCCGCTTTCGCCTTCGACAATCAGCGTGTGCATATCTTCTTGCAATTGCGCCATTTTACCCTGCATTTCCTGCGCGGCCTTCATCATTTTGGCCATGTCGCCCATGCCGCCTAATCCTTTAAGCATCGCTGCTCTCCTTATTTTGGTAACTCTATAACATTGATGGCACGACCTGATCGGGCGGCCGGTGGCCATCATCAAAGGTTTTGATATTGATAATCACCTTTTCGCCCATCTCAACGCGCCCCTCAACGGTGGCCGATCCCATATGCGGCAATAAAACCACGTTTTTCATCGCGCGAAGATCAGGATTTATATCGGTGCCATGTTCATAAACATCAAGCCCCGCGCCAGCCAGATCGCCGGCCTTGAGCATCCTCACCATGGCGTTTTCGTCAATCACTTCGCCGCGCGAGGTATTCACAATCACCGCGTCCTGCTTCATCAACTTCATCCGCCGTGCATTCATCAAATGAAACGTCGAAGGCGTGTGCGGGCAATTGATCGACAACACATCCATGCGCGCCACCATCTGGTCAAGGCTTTCCCAATAGGTCGCGCCAAGATCGGTTTCGGTTTCAACCCGCAACCGTTTGCGATTGTGGTAATGGATTTCCATGCCAAACGCCGCCGCCCGCCGTGCCACGGCCTGTCCAATGCGCCCCATGCCAAGAATACCCAGACGCCGCCCCCCGACGCGCCCGCCCAAAAGGGCCGTCGGCGACCAACCGGACCATTCGCCCGATTGCATTTGCGCCAGCCCTTCGGGAATGCGCCGGGTCACCGCCAAAACCAGCGCCATCGTCATATCGGCGGTATCATCAGTCAAAACACCGGGCGTATTTGATACCAAAATCCCGCGCTGGCGCGCCGTTGCCACATCAATATGGTCAACGCCCGCACCATAATTGGCAATCAATCGTAATTGCGTGCCCGCCTGCGCAATCAACGCGGAATCAATCGCATCCGACAGGGTTGGCACCAAAACATCGGCGGTTTTCATCGCGGCAGAGAGTTCTGCCCTACTCATCGGGGTGTCATCGCTGCGCAATGTCACATCAAACAACTCGCTCATCCGCTTTTCAACTACATCGGGCAAGCGTCGCGTCACGACAACACTTATGCGTTCAGATGCCATTTGGCTCTCCTGGTTCTTTCAAAATAGCTGCGTTGCTGTCAAAGTGACCCATAGACAGCCGAGGCACAAGAACCTCGCGCAATAATCAACGCTTAATTGCAGGCAAAAACGATGAAACAGCATTTGAACGGGCTATTTTTGGCTTGTGGTCTTGCGCTTGCGGGCGCGACATTCACGCTATTTTTCGTGCCGGGCGCTTTTGCCCAGGAACGCGGGGCCGTCACCGGTCGCCTTGTGCCGCGCTTTGTGTCGCTAAAGGCGTCCAAGGGCAACGTGCGCCGCGGTCCTAGCCTGACCCAGCAGATTGACTGGGTGTATACCCGCAAGGACATGCCGCTACAGATCACCGCCGAATATGGCCATTGGCGGCGGGTGCGGGATCGTGACGGTGTCGGTGGCTGGGTGCATTATTCGCTGCTTTCGGGGGTGCGCACGGTGATTGTCGAAACCGAATTGCTTGATTTGCGTGTGCGCGCCGACGAAACCTCTCCGGTCACGGCAACTCTTGAATCCCAAGTTGTGGCGCGCATCACCAGTTGCACAATTGATTGGTGCCGCCTGTCTGCCGGTGGCTACAAAGGCTGGGCGATGAAATCCTCGCTTTGGGGCGTTGGTCCCGATGAGGTGCTCGACTGATCCGGCGCAGATTGCGATAAAATTACCCGGAGATTTGCGACGCCACAAAAAATGCATCAAAATTCAAGAAAACCGGCATTGGTTGGCGGATTACCGCCCCAACCGTCTACTAAAGCGTCTCGCCAGAAACGTGACTCACATGTTTGTGGCGAGGTGCTCGGGACATTGAGAAGGTATGCGGCACCACGCCTTAACCCTGCCTCAGATTTAAAGCGCGGCGCTTTATTTGCAAACCATTATCACCGCCCGATGGATTAACCGGCCAAAACCTGCACAATGTATGCGCGAAAACCATGCGTTTACCCTACGAGACCGACACCCGCCGCCAAAGACCGTGATTCCCTTGTCAACAAGGATTAACAGGGGGCCTTGTAACGGTATATCGGCCCTATCTCCACCGTTGAACGCGCGCTTGGTTAAGGATTTGCCTCCCCCCTCGCACATTTGCCGCTTTAATTGCGCGGCCACAGGCCGTATTCTGCGCCGAAATTCACCCTAACCACATTTGGACATCATGCGTATTTTAACATTTTTCACTGCCCTTCTATTGTCGCTCTCCATCGCTTTTCCGGTCACCGCCCAAGACAGCGGTGAACAGCCCTCGGGCACCATCTCTGTTGAAGACAGCGCCAAACAGGACGCCGCAATTGCGGTGCGTATACGTGACATTCTTGGGGAACTTGACGGCTATGATGATGTCACCGTGACCGTTTCAAGCGGCATCGTTTCGATGCGCGGCACAACATTGGACGCCGCCCACGCCACCCGATTGAACGACCTCGCCGGACGGGTTGCCGGGGTTGTTGCCATCGAAAACGAGGTCACCGAAACCACCGATGTGGTTGAGCGGCTGAACCCTGCGATTGAACGGTTTATGGATCGCTCTTTGCAACTACTTGCCTATTTGCCGCTGTTGGCAGTCGCACTTCTGGCCTTCTTTATCGTTGTATTTATTGGGTTTTTTATCGCCAAGCGGCGCCAACCATGGGATAAACTTGCCCCCAACCTGTTCATCGCCGACATCTATCGTCAGATCATTCGTCTGGCGGCAATGATTGCTGCGTTGGTGGTGATGCTGGATATTCTGGGGGCCACCGCGCTGCTCTCGACGATCCTTGGCGCCGCCGGTATTATCGGCCTCGCCTTCGGGTTTGCTGTGCGTGATACCGTGGAAAATTTCATCTCCTCGATCATGCTTTCGGTGCGGCAACCGTTTCGCCCCAATGATTCGGTCGAAATCGGCGGCGACACCGGCAAAGTCATCCGCTTGACCAGCCGTGCCACGATTCTTTTGTCGTATGATGGCAATCAAATCCGCATCCCCAATTCGACCGTTTTCAAAAGCCGGATCGTTAATTTTTCACGCAATGATGAACGCCGGTTCCAATTTGATTTGGGCGTCGCTTGCGACACCGATTTGGCCCGCGCCCGTGAAGTTGGTCTGGAAGTTCTTGAAGCCTTGCCCTTTGTTCTTTCTTCACCCGCACCAAGCATCTGGACAAAATCTGTTGGCGACAGCACGGTGATCATGGGGTTCACCGGCTGGATATCACAACGGAAAACCAGCCTCGCAATGGCGCGAAGCGAGGCAATTCGCCTTAGTTTAAACGCCTTTAGCCAGGCCGGCATCTCGATGCCCGAACCAACGTATCGCCTGATTACCGATCTGGATGGTGTTGGTGTATCTTCCGAAAAACAGACTCCGAAACCGAAACCCGCCCCGCAAAAAGCAGCACCAGTTTTGAGCGCCGCAGAGATGGACGACAACGCCGATCAGGAATTGGAAAACATCGTGAACGCCGAACGGAAAGTATTAACGGAGGATGATTTGCTCAATCGCGAAGGTGCTTCGCAAGAGTAGCAAAAAGTTAGATTTTTTGTAACGTTGGGCTTGAATAATCCGCCCCAGCGTCGTAATGAGCGCCTCATAGTTGGGATGTGGCCTAGTGGTAGGGCAACGCTTTTTGGTAGCGCAGATCGTAGGTTCGAATCCTACCATCCCAGCCATAGATTTTCCGTCAGATAAATAAGGTTGAAGATCGCTGAAGTGCGATCGAAATGCCCCAATAAGTGCCCCAGCCGTTCGTGCGGTTGGCGTGGCTTTCTCGGGTGTTACTGGTGTCGAGGTTTTGGGCTCTGGTGGCTTCGCTCACGGTCATGGCCCTTGTGGGGTGGGTGGTCAGGATTGGCCTCCCCCGAGTGGTGGGAAAGGCCGTTAGCACCCAGTCGGGCATTGGGATAAGTAATGGAAAGCGCTGGTACGTTGACTGACGGAACTTAGTTCATGCCCTCAAATCCCATCATCCCCCCCGAAAACTGAGGAAACCCATGCATCAGATATGATCTGTAATCATGGAGGTTTCTCATGCTACTCAAGTTACTGGTGGTTCTATTATTCCGAACCGAAAAGGTAGGTCACCCCACCAACCACCAAAATCTGGTTCGGGAAGACTGAAATCATATTCGGAAACATCGGGAAGTATGGATTTGGTTCCGTCCCAGACGATTTTCGGGCTGGACTTAATCGCTTGCCATATTTATTCCTTCGAAGGAACTTCCGTCCCGCAGACTTCAACCGCAGCCGCACTTTCTGTATCTTCGCCAAACAGTTTGGTTTCTAGCGCGGCCAAATCCAGCATAGTACGCATGAGTTTTTCAACTCGTATCCTGTTACGCCGACCACGACCGCAGCCCCCAAAAGGGTATGGATTCCCCGAAGACACTTCCTACATTTACAGCGGCCAACCGACTGTTTGTTAAGGCGGTGCTTTATCGCTATCGCGCGGGCATCCCGTGGCGTGATTTACCCGCGCGTTTTGGCAATTTTCGCGTTGTCCACACCCGCCATATTCGACGGTCCAAAATAGGCGTTTGATCGCGCCTTTTCAACCACGTAAGCCAAGATGCGGACAGTGAGCATACCATGATTGACGGTAAGCGATGCGCAGAGGCCGTCCATTTTTGATCTTTCCCGCCGACGGGTATGCTGATCTTTTCCTCAAGATCAGAAACTTGGAGGGGAGCTACAAATGGAGCAACATTTGTTAGTGGAGCCAGTGGGCACCACAAAT
>JAUZRV010000118.1 GCA_030950105.1 Rhodobacterales bacterium
TTGTGGTGCCCACTGGCTCCACTAACAAATGTTGCTCCATTTGTAGCTCCCCTCCAAGTTTCTGATCTTGAGGAAAAGATCAGCATACCCGTCGGCGGGAAAGATCAAAAATGGACGGCCTCTGCGCATCGCTTACAGATCATCGCGGCAGAACGATAATCCCACTTTCTCTGAATCACCCTGTCATGTGCATACGTTGGTATGGATTTGCAGGTTCTCCAATAATAGGATGCGTCAGGCGCATTGCCCGACGCACCATCGCAAATGACCTATCTTTGACGCCGTGCCATGAAGGCAAGACGTTCAAACAGGTGCACATCCTGTTCGTTTTTCAACAAGGCCCCATGCAATTTGGGCAGGGCATTTTTCCCGTCACGTCGCAAATCATCGGCAGTTAGATCTTCGGCCAACAGAAGTTTCAACCAATCGAGAACCTCGGAGGTCGACGGTTTTTTCTTGAGACCGGCGGTGTCGCGCAATTCATAAAACTGGGTGAGGGCGGTGGTGAGCAGCGCGTCCTTGATGCCGGGGTGATGGACCTCGACAATTTTGCGCATGGTGTCGGTGTCAGGAAACCGGATGTAGTGGAAAAAACAGCGGCGCAAAAACGCATCGGGCAATTCTTTTTCGTTGTTCGACGTGATGATCACAATCGGACGTTGGCGCGCGGAAATCACCTGATCGGTTTCGTAAACATGAAACTGCATCTGGTCGAGCTCTTGCAACAGGTCATTGGGAAACTCGATATCGGCCTTGTCGATTTCATCAATTAGCAGAACCAGACGTTCATCGGCCTCGAACGCCTGCCAGAGTTTGCCCTTGCGAATGTAATTGGCCACATCATGCACGCGTTCTTCGCCCAGTTGGCTATCGCGCAGGCGCGACACGGCATCGTATTCATAAAGGCCTTGCTGGGCGCGGGTCGTGGATTTGATATTCCATTCAATCATCCGCAAACCAAGGGCACTGGCCACCTGGCGGGCGAGTTCGGTCTTGCCTGTGCCCGGTTCGCCCTTGATCAACAGAGGGCGTTCAAGGGTAATGGCGGCATTGACCGCAATCGTAAGATCGTCAGTGGCGACGTAGTCTTTGGTGCCTTCGAATTTCATTCATTTGTTCCGTATCATTTGATGGTTTCGTCCGGCACCTTACCGGACAGCCATATCGAGGGCAATCGGATGGTGAAAGCCGCGAATTTTCAACGGGTTCAAAGTGTTGTTCGCTATTTTAAGGCGAGGGAGCGGTCAAACCGATTTGTGTAGTGACAAACCCCGATGTGAGGGATAGAAGCGGCGCGAGGGGTGCCGATCGTCTAGGGATATTTACCATGACCGAAGTAAGCCTGAGTGAGGGAGACACTATGAAAGCGGAAACCTTTTTGCCCGACGATTATAGTCCGGCTGAAGATGAACCATTCATGAACGAGCGTCAGTTGGAATTTTTCCGCCGCAAGCTTGTCGATTGGAAAGACGATTTGATGGCGGGCACGCGTGACACCATCGAAGCACTGCAAGATGGAACGCGCAATATCCCGGACGTGGCCGATCGGGCGTCTGAAGAAACCGATCGCGCACTTGAGTTGCGCACCCGCGACCGGCAAAGAAAGCTCGTCGGGAAAATTGATGCTGCGCTGCGCCGTATTGATGAAGGCGAATTCGGGTATTGTATGGTCACAGGTGACCCCATTTCGCTTAAGCGGCTAAATGCGCGCCCGATTGCCACGATGAGCCTTGAGGCACAGGAACGCCATGAGCGGCGGGAGAAAGTGCACCGCGACGATTGATATCGTGAACGGCAAGATGATCGTTTGGGGTATGATTCCTATGTGCGAGTCCCGTGTTTGATGGAACATGACGGCGCTTTGGGCCAAAGTATTGACTAAATGCGCCGGGGATTTCCTCGGCGTTTTTCGTTTTTTGCCCCCCATATTAGACACCCAGTGAGGACATCCAATGGGATTGAAGCAAAAGAAGATAACCGTAATCGGGGCCGGTATCGGCGGGTTGGCGGTGGCGCGTGCATTGGCGATGCGCGGGGCCGAAGTGACGGTTTTAGAACAGGCCGATGCGATAACCGAAGTCGGCGCCGGTTTGCAGATAAGCCCGAACGGATTTTGCGTGTTGGACGCGCTTGGCCTTGGGCCGGCGATCAAGGAGTGTTCGGTGCAGGGCGAGGCGGTCCAGTTGCGCGATTATCGAGGGGGGCGCGTTGTTGAACTTGATCTTAAGCAGCTTGAGGATCGGCGATACTATTTTGTGCATCGCTCTGATATCATTGGAGTTTTGGCGGATGGGGCACGTGACGCCGGAGTGAAAATCCGACTATCGCAACAGGTCAAGTCGGTTCAATTGGGCGAAAATCCCGAGGTTGAGTTGACCAACGGGGATTGTGTCGCCTCTGATATATTGATCGGGGCGGACGGGCTTCATTCGGTTTTGCGCCGGGCGATGAACGGGACAAGCGCGCCGTTTTTCACCCGACAGGTGGCGTGGCGCACGGTTATTCCCAATAGATTTGGGCGCACATCCGAGGCGGTTGTGCATATGGGGCCAGGGCGGCATTTAGTGAGTTATCCACTGCGGGACGGGGCGTTTTTGAATATTGTAGCGGTCCAAGAACGTATGGATTGGGCCGAAGAAGGGTGGAATTTACGCGATGATCCGGCGAACCTGCGCGCCGCTTTCGCCGATTTTGGCGGCGATGTTCCGGCGATGTTGGCCGCGGTCGAAGACGTGCATCTATGGGGGTTGTTCCGGCATCCAGTGGCCAAAGTCTGGCATCAGGGGGCGGCGGCAATTTTGGGCGATGCAGCGCATCCGACGTTGCCGTTTTTGGCGCAGGGCGCGGTGATGGCGTTGGAGGATTCCTGGGTTTTGGCGGAGTCACTTGAGAACGCCGATGATATTATGGGTGGGCTTGCTAATTATCAACAGAGACGGGTCGCACGGGCGACGCGGGTGATCAATGCCGCAACCGGAAATGCGCGCAAATACCATCTGCGTTCCGCACCGGTTCGATTTGCCGCCCATATGGCATTGCGGATTGGCGGTAAAATTGCCCCGTCGCAGATGATGCACCAGTTTGATTGGCTCTACGGGATGGACGTGACGGCCTAGGGCATTGTGGGCCTATCCCGAATTATTCATGAAGCGGCGTAAATCGTTTGGCGGGCGTAGATCAAGCTGTTGAAATGTCGTATGATTTTGGTGTTG
>JAUZRV010000119.1 GCA_030950105.1 Rhodobacterales bacterium
AGCGTATCGTCATTCATGGTGGGTTGGATTTTCTGCTGGAGGTGAATGATCTTGTTCAACACCAAAATCATACGACATTTCAACAGCTTGATCTACGCCCGCCAAACGATTTACGCCGCTTCATGAATAATTCGGGCTAGAGAGTTCGTAGGATGCCAGAGCGCGGGAAATGCCGGCAATGGCGCGATCTACCCGGGCGACGGTTTCAGGGAATTCAAGGGTGATCTCGGCCTCCGGATCGGTGCATTGAACCGCGAGATCAGGCGGGAAGGCGATGTTGCAAATGTCGGCACCCCAGACATCGGCGAGGGAAACAGGGTATTCGTCGAGTGTGGCGGCACAGACCTGTTGCACGACGCAGGCGAGGTGCGGCATCGCCATTTCAACCGGATTGGTGAACGGTTGATGGGCCTGATCGGCGGCGGCCGTCCCGTATTGATGACCGGTTGCGCGCCCGTCAAGGAAAGCGCCGCCAACGAAAAGCACCGCGTTGTCTTCGATTTCGTGGTGGAAAATCGGGGCGTTGACAGCATAGGCGGCAGAAGGCGGTTTGCGATTGCCAAAGCGGCCTTCGATGGCGCCGCGCACCACACCTCCGCCCATATTGGCGAAATCGTCATCGCTGCCAAAGCCCTGTTCGGGGGCATGGCAAAAAGCACAGGATTGCGTGCCGTTGACCGAAAGCAGGGCATCAAAGAAGATTGATTTCCCGAGGTGTTCGAGAGGGGTAAGCGGGTCGGCCGCAAGCGAAGTTATTTGGGTGGAAAGCAGTAAATAGGTGATTATGAGGCGATTCATAATGTGGTTCCCGAGTTTGATTTTCGGGAGAATTAGTATTGTTGAGTGAAATAGTCAAGTAAGTATAGTAAAAGAGTCAGGAAATGGGCGTTGCGCCAAAAACCGCATTAAAGCTGCACTTCAAGGCGACATCTACGTCTTCCATGGTGACAGGGCGGCCCAGATCGACAAGGCTTGTTACGCCGTATTCGGTGATGCCACAGGGCACGATGCCGTCAAAATGGCCGAGGTCCGGTTCGACATTGATTGATATGCCGTGAAACGACACCCATTTGCGCAACCGAATCCCGATGGCGGCGATTTTGTCTTCGGCGGGGGCGCCGGTGATGGTGGGGGGCTTTTCCGGGCGCGCGACCCAGACACCGACGCGGCCATCGCGAATTTCGCCTTTGACATTGAAGGCGTCCAACGTGGCAATCACCCAGTTTTCGAGTTGCTGCACAAAGGCGCGCACATCACGCCCGCGTTTACCCACATCAAGCAGCACATAGGCCACGCGTTGACCGGGGCCGTGGTAGGTATATTGGCCGCCGCGCTTCGATATATGGACCGGAAAGCGGCCGGGATCGACGAGATCGGCGGGTTTCGCGCTTGTCCCCGCAGTATAAAGCGGGGGGTGTTCCAACAACCATATCGCTTCTTCGGCGGTGCCGGCCGCAATGGCGTTTGCGCGACTCTCCATCCAGCTCACGGCGTCTTCATAAGAGGTTAGCCCTTCGGAATGTAGCCATTCAACCATCTGAACCAGCCCCTTGCGTTAAAAAATGTAATGTTAACCTCTTTATGGAAGCATTCGCCGGAATTCCATGTTAAACTACAGTAATAATAGGCGATCCAATTTTAGGAGATATATCGTGTTTTCAAAACATTTCATTGGTGCGTGCCTGATGGCATCTGTGACGTTTGTACCGGCGAATAGAGTTGCCGCGGGCAATAACGGTCTTGCCGGCGCTATTATTGGCGGCATTATCGGCGGGGCAATCGTAAGCGAAACCCGACGCAATCGCACCACCACACAGCGCACCACACGGCGCAGCAGCGCCACCCGCGCGGCCAACCGTGAAACGCAAACCTCGCTCAATTACTTCGGGTTTCCTGCGGGCACGCCGGACGGGGCCTTGGGGCGCAGATCACGGGCGGCGATTTCGTCCTACCAGACCTATATGGGCTATCCTTCGACCGGATATTTGCAGCAACATGAACGGGATTTTCTGGTAAACTCGTATAATCGCGCGCTTGTTGGCGGGTCAGCCACAGCAAACCTTATTGCGCAAAGCAATGATGGTGTGCGCGGATTGTTGGTCGCATTTCGCGAAGAGCAGACGGGCGGCGGCACCGCAATGGCAGGCCGCACAGTTGGCGGGCTGCCAAAAGAAGTTTCAGCTTCGGTTTTTGAAATCGCCAAAAGCACCGATCCAAGCGCCGAACAATTGATCCAGCGCTCCGGATTTGTGCAACTGGCCGATCTGAATAATGACGGTCAGACCGATTATATTCTGGATACGTCAGTGACCGGCAGTTCGTTCTGGTGCAATTCCGAAAGCTGTGCTGTGCGGGTTTTTGTATCGACGCCGAACGGATACCAGCGCAACGATTTCCAGACATTCGATGTGACACCTGCCTCGTTTAGCTGTCAACGCGGCGCTTGCACGCAAGACACCGGGGCGAGCACGCTAATGGCGGCAGCACCCGTTGTTCCACAAGCGGTTGCTCCGGCTGTTCAACCATTGGTGCCGGTGGCCGCCCCTCTTGCGTTGCCCAATTTCCTTGGCAAACCGGCAAGTGTTTCGCTTGCGTCGCATTGTAACCAGGTGAGCCTTCTAACCAACAGCAATGGCGGTTTTGTGACCTTGGCGTCGATGTCGGATTCTGCCTTTGCACTCAACGAACAATTCTGCCTTGCGCGCACCTATGCTATTGCCAAGGGCGAGGAAATGGCGGCCAAGTTACAGGGCGTGACATCGGCACAGCTTGAACAGCAATGTGGCGTGTTTGGCCCTGCGATGAAGGCGCATATTGCCGCGTTGTCCGCCAAAGATCGCGCGGTTGTGGTGCAAGAGGTTGGCGGGTTTATCCTGTCGGCGGGCATGACATCCGAACAACTTGTTGCTACCGCAAAAATCTGTCTGTCGGTGGGATATCGCACCGACAATCTTGATGTTGCGGTTGGCTCGGCGATGTTGCTTACCGCGCTGGGCGAACAGGCTTATGGCGAATTATTGGGCCACCATTTGACTCAAGGGATCGGGGCCTCCAAACGCCCTGATCTGGCAATGGCATGGTATGCAGCGAGCCTTGATGCGATGGACGCGGGGGCGCCAGCGGTGTTTGCACCGGGCAATCCAAACCGCAATGCGCTGATCCGTCGTGCGGTGTTCCAATCGGGCAGCGGTGCGGCCCCGTCCGTGGTTCCGGCTAGCCAATCCGCCCCGGCGGCCCCGGCTTTGCCTGTGTTTTCGTTGACCGCCGGTGCCAGCGAATAACCGTTCCTGAAGCCGCTGAATTTGCGGCGCAAAAGTGATGAAATGACGGGGGGCGCAATGCCTCCCGTTTTTTTTGCAAATAGCGCTTCACATCTCTTTGCCAGAGCGCTATATCGCGGCGGACTACCAACACTATGACGTGCGGTCGTGGCGGAATGGTAGACGCGCAGCGTTGAGGTCGCTGTGGGGTAACACCCGTGAGAGTTCGAGTCTCTCCGACCGCACCATTACTACTCTCCCTATACAAAACACTACCTAACCCGAATTATTCATGAAGCGGCGTAAATCGTTTGGCGGGCGTAGATCAAGCTGTTGAAATGTCGTATGATT
>JAUZRV010000012.1 GCA_030950105.1 Rhodobacterales bacterium
CCCCAACCGAAAGGCCGCGCGCATGCCTTTGCGGCCGCTGATCATCGACAAAAGGACCAACCCCAGCAACGCGTCAAGTGGGTGTTGACGGCCTTGCCTGCCGCGCGGATCAGGAACCTGACGTAAAACTGATCGAACTGAAATCAAGATAATAACCTCCGGGCCTGACGTTCAGAACAAAGATTCATATACCCCTATGATTTGCAACAACTTTCTAACCTTCAGTAAATCGCCCTGAGCACCCAAGCCCCTCTGCCCAAAGCCGCCCAAAGCAAACCCCTGTTCCCACTTTGAAATTTTCTCGCAACTTGTTGAAAAAACCTCTTGCGCAACTCCGCATCATTGCCTAAATAACGGCTCACGTCACGGTAAGGCCCGTTCGTCTATCGGTTAGGACATCTGGTTTTCAACCAGGAAAGAGGGGTTCAACTCCCCTACGGGCTACCATGACTGTGACTTTTCCATCCATATGAAGCCGCCTGCTCAATCTATATGAAGCCGCCCGCTCAATATTGCGCGCTCTTTTTCAAAATTGCACACTCGGGGCGAATTCGCCGACCCTCGCAGCATAATGCACGAACGCCGGCTTGCTTTGATATTGACCGATCTATGCCCGCGTGGCGCTATAGCCCGATCCGGGACAAATCCAGATACACGCCCTTTTGGCCATGCTTTTGCCCATGCTTTTGTGGTGGGCACCAATAGTTTGCACCGCTAACCGGATGGGTAAACCGGAACAGCCCGTCCACAATTCCATCCTCAAGGCCAATCATGCGGTTCAACAATGCCTCGAACGCATCAAGCGAATGACCAAATGCCACAAAAACCAGCCCCTCTTTGCCGCCATCCACCCACGGCATCGACCGGCGAAGAACAAAGGCCTCGGGGTCAAAACTTTCTTGTGCCGATCGTTTGACATGGGCGGAAACAGGAGCATCCTCCATTTCTTCGTTATCCGAAATCTGGCGACCGAAAATATTGTTGCGCTCTGCCAAATCCAGAGAATCAAACTGGTTCAGGTCATGTTCCCACTGCTGCACAGACACGAAACTTGATCCGTCC
The DNA here is from genome assembly GCA_030950105.1 of Rhodobacterales bacterium. Lineage (GTDB taxonomy): Bacteria > Pseudomonadota > Alphaproteobacteria > Rhodobacterales > Rhodobacteraceae > JAUZRV01. Next base: position 1,063 of record JAUZRV010000012.1, read on the forward strand.
GGGGCAAAGGCGGCTGCAATTGCTGCCTCTCCTTCCGGATTTTCGGTGCCATCTTCATAGCCGCTTAAATCCAGTCCGACGTCCAAATCTACGCCATATTTAAACCCGTCCACCATGCGCACAACCGTGAAACCAGCGCCCAGATACCGCAGCACTTCGCGTGCCCGCTTGGCGATCTCTCCGCGATCTTCCCCACGCAACCAAATCCATAGATCGGCCTGTGTTGCAGGTATCTCGACGCCATTCCCGCGCATTGCCTGAAAGGCGTGCAGCCCCTCGACCTCGCCAATCCCCGAGATCAGATCCGGCCCGAGGCCGACAACCATCCTCTCGTCTGCCCCGGGTGATTCAGAGAAAGGGGGATGATCGTGCTGCCGCGCTGATCTCGACTGCCTTTGCGCGGTTATCCTGTACGAGTTCAATCGCCCTGGTTGGTGATTTTGCGATGCGTTTGAGCAGGGTGATAGCGGCGCTGGTGAGGGAGAAAATGTTTCTCGGAGCATGGTCTGAGC
>JAUZRV010000120.1 GCA_030950105.1 Rhodobacterales bacterium
GGCGACGAAGGCAACGAAGGCGACGAAGGCAACGAATTCGACGAAGGTGACGAAGGCAACGAAGGTGACGAAGGTAACGAAGCCGACGAAAACAACGAGAACAACGAAGGCGACGAAGGCGACGAAAACGACGAAAACAACGAGAACGACGAAGGCGACGAAAACAACGAAGGTGATGAAGGCGATGAAGGCGACGAAGGTGATGGCGGGCCTTAAGCCTCACCCTGAAACATTCGGAAATACCCAGGCCCCACCTTCGGGTCCGGGTATTTCCCCCAACAAAAATAAAGGAGTCCGGTTTGCCCGGGCTCCTTTTTTGTCGCGCCTTCCGGATTTTGTATTTGAGGAGGGGAAAGCCGGCGGATTTCAACCGCCCGGATCAGACGCAAGGGGCTTCGCTTCGGGATTTGACACAAAGCAAAAGACCTTATACCGCTTGGGTTGAATTTGAAAATTGAAACTGTAGTGTTTGAAGGCAATTCCCACATGAACCCATATAAGAGTTTGGAAAGTAACGCTTTTTGGAGAACGGCAGTCGCTGATCTTAATATGTTTGACATCGCCGGGCTTTGGCAACCCAAGCTGCCGATCTATGCGGATGATAAAATCGCTACATTTGGATCGTGTTTTGCCCAGCATTTTGGCAGGGCGCTGGTTAAAAAGGGTTATACTTGGTATTCGACCGAGCCAAGCCCGCCGGGTCTAAGCAGCAGCAGCCAGCAAAAATTCAATTACGGGGTGTTTTCCTGCAGAACCGGAAATATTTATACGACATCTTTGCTAAGGCAATGGGTTGAATGGGCGACGGGGAAAACATCGCCCCCGGATGAATATTGGGAAAAAGACGGGCGTTTCTATGACCCGTTTCGCCCGGCGATCGAACCGGATGGATTTGAAACCCGCGAAGAAATGGAACGCTCGCGCCAACACACCATTCAAATGTTCATGGAAATTATTGCCAGCTCGGATGTCTTCGTCTTTACATTGGGCTTGACCGAAAGCTGGTTCAACAAGCAGGGCAAATACGAATATCCTATGTGTCCCGGGACGGTTGCCGGGGAATTCGATCCAAAGAAGCATATCTTCAAAAACCAGGATACCGGCTTTGTAAAAGAAAACCTGATGAAGGCGATTGAACTCATCAAAGAGGTAAATCCCAAAATCCGCTTTCTTC
>JAUZRV010000121.1 GCA_030950105.1 Rhodobacterales bacterium
GCGGAGTCTGCCTGAAATCAGGGGAGCGGGGTAAAACAGTCGCGAAAGCGGCCGCAAAACGGCTGGTGCCGTGAACCCGAGCGGCAATCGACAACTTCCGCATGCCGAAAGCCATGTTGTTCAGAGTTTCCCTAACCTTCAGTAAATCGCCCTGCGCCAAAGTCACCTCTGTTGACAAGGCCCCCGAAGACAAACAGGTGATGATGGCACAGGAATTGCGCGATATCCGTGCCGCCCGTGACGATCTTGAACGCCGCGTTCACGACCTCAAACTCACCCGTCAGGTCACCATGCAATCCCTGCCCTCGATCCGTCTTGTGCAGGAAAACGACAAATCACTGGTCACCAAAATCAACTCGACTTTGGTCAACACCGTGCCGCTCTGGGAAACCCAACTGGCCCAGGCCGTCACCATCCAACGCAGCGCCGAAGCCGCGATTGCGGTGCGTGCCGCCAATGATCTAACCAACGAATTACTCACCGCCAACGCCAAAAACCTTCGCGAGAGCAACAAAATCGTGCGCGAGGAAATGGAACGCGGGGTATTTGATATCAACGCCGTGAAACAGGCCAACGCCGATCTCATCGCCACGATTGAGGAAAGCCTTGCCATTGCCGACGAAGGCAAGGCGCGCCGCCGTGCCGCCGAGGAAGAAATGAAAACCATGGAGGCCAATCTGCGCGACACCCTTTCGGCGGCCAAAGCCAAAAAAACCGGCTTGGGTGATACGGTTGCCACCTCGACTGGCACTTCCAATGGCGCGGCAACCGGAACCTAGATATTGCCCGATAACACCGGCATAACGGCCAAACAGGCCCTCAAATCCCTCTCGGCGGCGGGCCTATTTGCGCTCGCCGCCTGCACCGCGCCGCCCTATGCCAACATCGGGCCACGCGCACGCCCACCGGGCCTCGTTCCACCGACATCCCCCTATATCCGCTCTCAGGCAAGCCGCGATTTGATGGCATTTTACACCCGCGAACAGGCCCGCCTTCTTACTCAGGATCTCATGCGCGTTGATGGCGGCGGCCCCGACACGCCGTTCACCTCCGCCGTTCTCACCCGCAATTTTGAACAAATCGCGCTCTATTCGGAATTCACCTCCGGCGACACATCTTTGGCAAGCGCGAACACCCCGAACGCCTTGCAACGCTGGACCGCCCCCGTGCGCTACTACGCCGAATTCGGCGATAGCGTGCCATCTGAAAGCCGTGCCATCGATCAGGCCGCGCTCGCCCGCTACATCGGCCGCCTTGCCCGCATCACTGGCCACCCGATTTCCGTCACCCCGCGCAATCCCAATTTTCTGGTGCTGATTGCTGGCGAAGATGACCGCCCCGCCGCCCTTACCCGCATCCGCCAATTCGTGCCCGCGATCACCGACCAATGGCTTGACAGATTGCGTGACCTGCCGCGCTCCACCCATTGCATCGTCCTCACCTTTGGCGGCCTGACCGCCGACAACACCATTGACCGCGCCGTTGCCCTGATCCGCGCCGAAGACCCGCCGGAAATGCGCCGCTCCTGCCTGCACGAAGAACTTGCCCAGGGTCTCGGCCTCCTCAACGATAGCCCCGCCGCGCGCCCGTCGATCTTCAATGACGACGAAGAATTCGCCCTGCTCACCAATCACGACGAGATGCTGCTTCGCATCCTCTACGATCCCCGCCTCACCCCGGGGATGAGCGCGCAAACCGCCCGCCCCATCGTGCGCACCATCGCAACAGAACTGGTCGAAGGCGCATCGTGATGCTACACCACTGACAAACCGATATTTTAAACAAAAGGAGTCCCCCCATGGGCATTTTTGATTTTCTCACTGGCGAATTTATCGACGTCATCCACTGGACCGACGACACCCGCGATACCATGGTCTGGCGCTTCCAACGCGAAGACCACGAAATTAAATACGGTGCCAAACTCACCGTGCGCGAAGGTCAGGCCGCCGTTTTCATCCACGAAGGCCAACTCGCCGATGTCTTCACCCCCGGTCTTTATATGCTCGAGACCAACAACATGCCGATCCTGACCACCCTCAACCACTGGGATCACGGCTTTCAATCGCCCTTCAAATCCGAGGTCTACTTCGTCAACACCACCCGTTTCAACGACCTGAAATGGGGCACCAAAAACCCGATCATCGCGCGCGATCCCGAATTTGGCCCGATCCGCCTGCGCGCCTTTGGTACCTATTCGATCAAAGTCGTCAACGCAGGCCGCTTCTTGCAGGAAATCGTCGGCACCGACGGTGAATTCACCATGGACGAAATCAGCTTCCAAATCCGCAACATCATCGTTCAGGAATTTTCCCGCGTCATCGCAGGCTCCGGTATTCCGGTGCTCGATATGGCCGCCAACACCCGTGACCTTGGCAAACTCATCGCCACTGAAATCTCCGGCACCCTCGCCGACTATGGCCTGTCGATGCCCGAACTCTACATCGAAAACATCTCGCTGCCCGCCGCGGTCGAGGCAGCGATGGACAACCGCACCTCGATCGGGATCGTCGGCGATTTGAACGCCTACACCCAATATTCCGCCGCCGAAGCGATGACCACCGCCGCTGCCAACCCGTCGGGGGCCATGGGCGCCGGAATTGGAATGGGCATGGGGATAGGAATGGCCCAA
>JAUZRV010000122.1 GCA_030950105.1 Rhodobacterales bacterium
ACCACGGCCCGCGTCTGTGCGGATAACTTCAAGGTTCTGTGTGGTAACACGGGCAGCACCCATATGACCGGCCATTTTCTTGCCTTTGAAAACCTTGCCCGGATCCTGACATTGGCCCGTGGACCCATGTGAACGGTGCGAGATCGAAACACCGTGCGTCGCGCGCAGACCTTTAAAGTTCCAACGCTTCATCGCGCCCTGGAAACCTTTACCGATCGACGTGCCGGAAACGTCTACTTTTTGACCTTCAAGATAGTGCTCGGCAGAAATTTCTGCGCCCACTTCAATCAGGTTTTCAGCAGATACACGGAATTCCGCGATTTTGCGTTTAGGCTCAACCTTGGCAATGGCGAAATGGCCGCGCATTGCTTTGCTTGTGCGTTTGACTTTTGCTGTTCCGGCACCGAGTTGCACGGCTGTATAGCCATCCTTCTCTACTGTGCGGGTGGAAACAACTTGTAGATTGTCCAACTGAAGAACGGTTACAGGAATCTGTTTGCCGTCTTCCATGAACAAGCGGGTCATGCCCACTTTCTTTGCGATAACACCAGAGCGCATACTGGATACCCTCCTAAATACTATTGCAGTTTGATTTCGACATCCACACCGGCCGCAAGATCAAGCTTCATCAGCGCGTCTACGGTTTGTGGGGTCGGATCAATGATGTCGAGCAACCGCTTGTGGGTGCGGATCTCAAATTGCTCACGGGATTTTTTGTCAACGTGGGGACCACGCAGAACCGTGAACTTCTCGATTTTATTGGGCATAGGGATCGGGCCGCGCACTGTTGCGCCGGTCCGTTTGGCCGTATTGACGATCTCTTGTGTGCTGGAATCCAGAACACGATGGTCAAATGCCTTGAGCCGTATGCGAATATTTTGGCTTTGCATTTTAACACCTTCCATGGCGTTAGAGAGAGTTGATAGGAGGAGCAAAGGCTAATCCCCTGCTCCTCGTCGAACCCGTAGGGCGGGGTTACCCCCACCTTTATTGGTTACTTACTTGATGATTTTGGAAACAACACCAGAACCAACAGTCCGGCCACCTTCACGGATAGCAAAGCGGAGCTTTTCTTCCATGGCGATTGGCGCGATCAGCTCTACGTTGAACTTCAGGTTGTCACCAGGCATGACCATTTCTGTGCCTTCTGGCAGAGTAACAGTGCCGGTAACGTCTGTTGTCCGGAAATAGAACTGTGGGCGGTAGTTTTTGAAGAACGGCGTGTGACGGCCACCTTCGTCTTTTGTAAGGATATAAACTTCGGCTTCGAAATCTGTGTGCGGGTTAACCGAACCTGGCTTAACCAGAACCTGACCGCGCTCAACGCCGTCACGATCGATCCCACGCAGCAGAACACCAACGTTATCGCCAGCCTCACCACGATCCAACAATTTGCGGAACATTTCAACACCGGTACATGTTGTTGTTGTTGTATCTTTCAGACCAACGATTTCGATGCTGTCGCCAACATTCACAACGCCACGTTCAATACGGCCAGTTACAACTGTACCACGGCCAGAGATCGAAAACACATCTTCGATAGGCAGCAGGAACGGTTGGTCAACAGGGCGTGCAGGTGTCGGGATGTATTCATCAACCGCAGCCATCAGCGCACGAATTGAGTCTTCGCCGATTTTCTCGTCGCGACCTTCAAGAGCGGCAAGAGCCGAACCAGGGATCACAGGAATATCGTCGCCAGGGTAATCGTAAGAAGACAACAACTCACGGATTTCCATTTCAACCAGTTCCAACAATTCTTCGTCGTCTACTTGGTCAACTTTGTTCATGTAAACAACCATGTGCG